>NZ_JBFTLU010000149.1:0-9301 GCF_056396605.1 Pseudomonas sp. 05T35 | reverse complement strand
CGATCAGGCTGATCGCCATGGCGATCATCAGCTCGATCAGACCAAACCCTCGGGACGATCGACTCATGGCGTCACCAACGGATCGACGGTGGCGCGGCTGCTCAGGACAAAGCTGCGAGTCGAAGTAGCGGCGGCTGCCCGCGAGTCATCCCAGGTAATGGTGATGGTATACACCCGCTGGTTCAGGGTAATGCTGCCCGTAGCGGTCGGGCCGCCGAAGCTTGTGATATTGGTGGTGAAGTCATACAGGTCCTGATCCCGGGTAACATTCAAATTGCCCGAGGTCGGCGGCGTGATGGTGTAGTCGGCCGCGGAATTGGCGCGAATCCGGTCCATCATGTCGTAGGCGATAAAGCTCGCCTGGCTGCTCATCAGCGAGCTGTCGGTGTACTTCAGCGCATTCAGCTGARTCGCCGCCGCGCCCAATAGCCCTACGCTCAGAATCAACAGCGCAACCAACACTTCGATCAGTGTCATGCCGTCCTGTGCACGCGATCCCGCTCCTGTCATCCGCAACTTCCACCCAAGACAATCCGTCCGTTTAAACACACGCTGAGCGTCCGGCTCTGCGCCCCTGATACGTAATTGAACAGCACTGCCGTGGCCGGCGCCGATAACCCACCCAAGTTGTTGAAATCGATGCTGGTCACTCCAGAGGTTAGCGTCAGAGTGGCGCCGCTGCTCATCGCCGGAATAACCCGCAATACATTCGCCGGTGAGCCAGTGCTGTCGTACACCGTCAACTCCCCGGTCCAGACGCTGCCGCCGGCAGTTGGCCGAACCCGCGTAGTGATGCCCCGGTCGATCGCCTCCAGCCTGGCGTAATTGAGCCCTCGCTGCAGATCACTGATTTCGGTATCGGCCTTGGCGTTCTGTATTGAACTGTTGAACGCCGGGACCGCCAGGGTGAGCAGAATCGCCATGACCGCAAGGATCACCAGCAATTCGACCAGCGTGAAACCTTTTGTACGATGATTCATCGCTGCCCTCCGCTGCCAACGACTACACCTAGCTGTATCAAGCTAGAACATTCAACCGGTAGCCGCAGGGTTGTTTTGACATTCGTTGCACAACCCAACGCCCTCTCCAGGGAAGGAGATGCCATGCATCAGAAGGGTTTCGGTCTGATAGAACTGCTTATCGGACTGGCAATCGCAGCGATCGTTCTGCACCAGGTCAGTCCGGTGCTCAGCGAGTACACGCAATCAGTGAGTCGCGAGACCGCGGCGCAAACACTTGCCAGTGGCATGCGCAATGCCCGCACCGAGGCCATCTTGCGCAATCAGACCCTTGTCATCCACGCGTTGAACGACGATTGGGGTCAAGGCTGGCGAATCATTCTGGACATGAGTGGCGAGGGGCATCAGGACAGCAGCAACCCGCTGTTGCTCGAGCGCCAGACAAGCGTCGGGGTGCCGATTGTGGGCAATCGGCCGGTGAGGAGTTTCGTACGGTTCAGCGGTCTGGGCGAGCCGCAGTTGCCCAGCGGTGCCTTTCAGGCCGGGACGTTGCACATCTGCGCGGACCGCGAGCCGGTCAGTCATCACCAGGTGGTGCTGTCCAGAAGCGGCCGCGTCAGCCTGCGCAGCGACAAGGCCGAGCAGGCCTTGTGTGCGGGAAGTGAGGAATCAGAGCAGGGAGCGAACGCGTAGCTCTTTGGGCATGGAGAAGGTGATGTTCTCCTCGCGACCGGCCAGCTCATCGGCGCCGGTAGCCCCCCAGGCCTGCAGTTGCTCGATAACGCCACGAACCAGCACTTCCGGTGCCGAGGCCCCGGCAGTGATGCCGATACGCTCGACGCCATCGAACCAGCTGCGCTGCATGTCTTCGGCACCGTCGATCAGGTACGCCGGGGTGGACATGCGCTCGGCCAGCTCGCGCAAGCGGTTGGAGTTGGAGCTGTTCGGGCTGCCGACCACCAGCACCACGTCACATTCGTCAGCCAGTTGCTTGACCGCGTCCTGACGGTTTTGCGTGGCGTAGCAGATGTCGTCCTTGCGTGGGCCGCCAATGGCCGGGAAACGAGTGCGCAAGGCATCGATCACACGGCTGGTGTCGTCCATCGACAAGGTGGTCTGAGTGACGAAGGCGAGTGTTTCAGGGTTGCGCACGTTCAGCGCGGCAACGTCCTTTTCGTCTTCGACGAGGTAGATCGCACCACCGTTGCTGGCGTCGTACTGGCCCATGGTGCCTTCGACTTCCGGGTGACCGGCGTGGCCAATCAGAATGCACTCACGACCGTCGCGGCTGTAGCGCGCCACTTCGATGTGCACTTTGGTCACCAATGGGCAGGTCGCATCGAAGACCTTCAGGCCACGGCCTGCGGCTTCTGCACGAACGGCCTGGGAAACCCCATGGGCGCTGAAAATCACGATGACGTCGTCCGGCACCTGGTCCAGTTCTTCAACGAAGATAGCCCCGCGTGCGCGCAGGTCTTCAACGACGAATTTGTTATGGACCACTTCGTGGCGCACATAGATCGGCGGCCCGAAGACTTCCAGGGCGCGGTTGACGATTTCGATCGCCCGGTCCACGCCGGCGCAAAAGCCACGGGGGTTGGCGAGTTTGATTTGCATGCTGTGCCTCGTGTCTTGCGCGCAAGAAATAGCGAAAACAGTGAAAACAGTGAAAAACCTTACTGTGGGAGCGAGCCTGCTCGCGATGGTGGAGTGTCAGTCACCATCATTGTTGAATGTCAGGCACTCATCGCGAGCAGGCTCGCTCCCACAGTTGATCTCATTGGATCAGTTACAGCGCTTTGACGTTGATGATTTCTACGTCAAAGGTCAATGTCTTGCCGGCCAGCGGGTGGTTGAAGTCGATGGTCACCTGAGCGTCATCGAATGCCTTGACCACACCGGGCAGCTCAGTATTCGCCGCATCGTTGAAGATCACCAGCAGGCCTTCGGACAGTTCCATATCCTGGAACTGCGAACGCGGGATGATCTGCACGTTTTGCGGGTTGGGCTGGCCAAAGGCGTTTTCTGGCTCAATCGTCAGATTACGCTTGTCACCCGCCTTGAAGCCAAACAGCGCAGCTTCGAAACCTGGCAGCAGGTTACCGTCGCCGACCTTGAAGGTCGCCGGGGCTTTGTCGAAGGTACTGTCGACGGTGTCGCCGTTCTCCAGGCGCAATGCAAAGTGCAAAGTGACTTCCGTATTCTGGCCGATGCGTTGCTCAGCCAATACCTGTTCAGTCATGAACGGCTTCTCCGGTCTTCTTGCTTTTGAACATATCCAGCGCGAGCATCACGGCCCCGACGCTGATGGCACTGTCGGCAAAATTGAACGCCKGGAAATACCAGCGGTTCTGCCAATGTACCAGAATGAAATCGATCACATGGCCCAGGGCAATGCGGTCGTACAGGTTGCCCAGCGCGCCGCCGAGCACCAGTGCCAGCGCAATCGCCAGCCAGGTGTCGTTGCGCCCCAGACGTTTGAGCCAGACCACCAGCACCGCACTGACCACGACCGCGATCAGGGCAAACAACCAGCGCTGCCAGCCGGAGCTGTCAGCCAGGAAGCTGAATGCCGCGCCCGTGTTGTAGGCCAGGGTCCAGCTGAAGTAATCAGGGATCACCACGATTTGCTGGTACATGGTCAGCGAGCTTTCGAAGTGAAACTTGCTGGCCTGGTCAATGACCAGAACCAGCACGCTCAACCAAAGCCAGCTCAGCCGTCCGAAACGGCTAGCAGCGTTAGGCATAGTGACGAACCTCGCCCGCACCGCTGATGTTGTCGACACAACGACCGCAGATTTCCGGATGCTCCGGGTTCACGCCGACGTCTTCACGGCAGTGCCAGCAACGGGCGCACTTGGCGAAGCTCGACTTGACCACCTTGAGTTTCAGACCGCTGACTTCGGTTTCAACCGCGTCGGCCGGCGCTTGCACGAACGGTGCAATGCTGGCTGTCGAGGTGATCAGCACGAAGCGCAGTTCGTTGCTCAGCTTGGCCAGGTCGGCGCTCAGTGCCTCTTCGGCGAACAGCGTCACTTCGGCTTGCAGGTTACCGCCCACGGCCTTGGCCGCGCGCTGGATTTCCATTTCCTTGTTGACCGCGACCTTGACCGCCATGATCCGCTCCCAGTAGGCGCGGTCCAGTTCGAAGCCTTCCGGCAACTCGCTGAGGCCTTCGTACCAGGTGTTGAGCATGACCGATTCATTGCGCTCGCCCGGCAGGTATTGCCACAGCYCATCAGCGGTGAAGGCGAGGATCGGCGCGATCCAGCGCACCAGCGCTTCGGAGATGTGGAACAGCGCGGTTTGCGCCGAACGGCGGGCCTTGCTGTTGGCGCCAGTGGTGTACTGACGGTCCTTGATGATGTCGAGGTAGAAACCACCCAGCTCCTGCACGCAGAAGTTGTGCACCTTGGAATAGACGTTCCAGAAACGGTATTCGCCGTAGTGCTCTTGCAGCTCGCGTTGCAGCAGCAAGGTACGGTCCACGGCCCAACGGTCCAGCGCGAGCATTTCTTCTGCCGGCAGGATGTCGGTGGCCGGGTTGAAACCGGTCAGGTTGGAAAGCAGGAAGCGCGCGGTGTTACGGATCCGCCGGTAGGCGTCCGCACTGCGTTGCAGGATCTGGTCGGAAACCGCCATTTCGCCCGAATAATCGGTCGAAGCGACCCACAAGCGCATGATGTCAGCGCCCAGGGTGTCGTTGACTTTCTGCGGCGCGATCACGTTGCCCAACGACTTGGACATCTTGCGGCCGGCTTCGTCGACGGTGAAACCGTGGGTCAGCAGTTCGCGGTACGGCGCGTGGTTGTCGATGGCGCAACCGGTCAACAGCGACGAGTGGAACCAGCCACGGTGTTGGTCGGAACCTTCCAGGTACAGGTCGGCGCGCGGACCGTTGTCGTGGCCCATCGGGTGCGAACCGCGCAGGACGTGCCAGTGCGTGGTGCCCGAATCGAACCAGACATCGAGGGTGTCGCTGATCTTGTCGTACTGCGGCGCTTCGTCACCGAGCAACTCGGCTGCGTCCATCTTGAACCAGGCTTCGATACCTTCAACTTCGACGCGCTGGGCGACCTCCTCCATCAGCTCGACGGTACGTGGGTGCAGTTCGCCGCTTTCCTTGTGCAGGAAGAACGGGATCGGCACGCCCCAGTTGCGCTGGCGGGAGATGCACCAGTCCGGACGGTTGGCGATCATCGAGTGCAGGCGCGCCTGGCCCCAGGCCGGAACGAATTTGGTGTCTTCGATGGCTTTGATCGCACGTTTGCGCAAGGTGTCGCCAGTCGCCGGCTGTTTGTCCATGCCGATGAACCACTGCGCGGTAGCGCGGTAGATCAGCGGGGTCTTGTGACGCCAGCAGTGCATGTAGCTGTGTTCGATGACGGAGGTGTGCAGCAGCGCACCGACTTCCGTCAGTTTGTCGACGATGGCCGGGTTGGCCTTCCAGATGAACTGGCCGCCGAAGAACTCCAGCGACGGCACGTAGACGCCGTTGCTTTGCACCGGATTGAGAATGTCGTCGTTGACCATGCCGTAAGCTTTGCAGGTCACGAAGTCGTCTACGCCGTAGGCTGGCGAGGAGTGAACCACGCCAGTGCCGGCGCCCAGTTCAACATACTCGGCCAGGTAAACCGGCGACAAGCGATCGTAGAACGGGTGACGGAAGTTGATCAGTTCCAGCGCCGCACCAGTGGCGGTGGCGATGACCGAGCCTTCGAGGTTGTAGCGAGCCAGGCACGACTCGACCAGCTCTTCAGCCAGCACCAGCAATTTGTCGCCGACGTCGACCAGGGCGTAGTTGAACTCGGGGTGAACGTTCAGCGCCTGGTTGGCCGGAATGGTCCACGGGGTGGTGGTCCAGATCACGATCGAAGCCGGTTTGCCCAACGATGGCAGGCCGAAGGCGGCAGCCAGTTTGGCTTCGTCGGCAATCGGGAAGGCGACGTCGATGGTCGAGGACTTTTTGTTCTCGTATTCAACTTCAGCTTCAGCCAGGGCCGAACCGCAGTCGAAGCACCAGTTCACAGGCTTGAGGCCCTTGAACACGAAACCACCCTTGACGATTTCAGCCAAGGCACGGATTTCACCGGCCTCGTTCTTGAAGTCCATGGTCTTGTACGGGTTGGCGAAGTCACCCAGCACACCCAGACGGATGAACTCGGACTTCTGGCCTTCGATCTGTTCGGTGGCGTAGGCACGGCACAGCTCACGGGTTTTATCCGCCGTGAGGTTCTTGCCGTGAGTCACTTCGACTTTGTGCTCGATCGGCAGACCGTGGCAGTCCCAGCCCGGAACATAAGGCGCGTCGAAACCCGAAAGGGTCTTCGAGCGGATGATCATGTCCTTGAGAATCTTGTTGAGCGCATGACCGATATGAATGGTGCCGTTGGCATACGGAGGACCGTCGTGCAGAACGAACTTCGGACGATCCTTACCAATCTCACGCAACTTCTGGTACAGGCCAATGCTGTCCCAGCGCTGCAGAATCTGCGGTTCGCGCTGAGGCAGGCCGGCCTTCATTGGGAAGGCGGTGTCCGGAAGGTTTAGCGTGGCTTTATAGTCGGTCATTTAAGGCTCTTCATTAGCGATTGGCGCTAGGTGCGGCTAGGGCACGGGCGGCGGCGACATCCGCATTGATCGCCGTCTTAAGCGCCTCCAGAGAGGCGAAACGCTGCTCTTCGCGCAGCTTTTGGTGGAAAACCACCGTCAAACGCCGGTCATACAGATCGCCGGCAAAATCTAGAATATGGACTTCAAGGTGGGCTTTGCCATCACCTTCAACCGTTGGCCGAACGCCAATATTGGCGACACCTGGCCAGGTCTTGCCGTCGACTTCGACGCTCACCAGGTAAACCCCGGTCAACGGTACACGACGACGCTTGAGTTGCACGTTGGCCGTTGGCGTACCCAATTGGCGCGCCAGCTTCTGCCCGTGCAGGACCCGCCCGGCAATCCCGTACGGATGACCGASCAAGCGCTCGGCCAAGGTAAAATCAGCGGCGGCCAAGGCATTACGCACCTGGGTGCTGCTGACACGCAACCCGTCCAGTTCAACGGTCTGCGCCGCTTCGACGGTGAACCCCTGAACAGCCCCGGCCTGTAGCAGGAAATCGAAATCCCCTACCCGGTCACAGCCGAAACGGAAGTCGTCACCGACCTCCAGATGCTGCACGCCAAGGCCATCGACCAGAATGGTGTCGACGAACTCGGCGGCGCTGAGCTTGCTCAAACGATGATTGAAGGCCAGGCACAGAACCCGGTCGACACCTTCGGCGGCCAGCAGTTGCAACTTGTCGCGCAAGCGCGCCAGACGGGCCGGGGCCGTGTCCGGGGCGAAAAACTCACGCGGCTGCGGCTCGAAAATCACCACGCAGCTGGGTACACCCAACTCGAGCGCCCGCTCACGCAGCCGGGCCAGGATAGCCTGGTGGCCACGGTGAACACCGTCAAAGTTGCCAATAGTGGCGACACAGCCCCGATGCTGGGGGCGCAAATTGTGGAGGCCTCGAACCAGCTGCATAACGCGCTTCTTGCTCATAAAGTGGTCGATTATAACCACACCCGGCGGCCGACAACAGGCAACACCGTAACCCAAAGTGATCGAACCGACAAAACTGGCGCCCGACCCGCGATTATTGATGCCACGTCTTCAGTTCAACGCCTTGCGATTGAAGTCTCGCAGACGGAAGCCCATCAACGCCAACATACCGAAATAGGTCACCACACCCGCCCCCACCAAAGCCCCCAGACGCAGGAAACGCATCGGCATGTGCCCTTCGCCCCAGGCCGGCATGAAATGCATCGCCCCCAGCAAGACTGCGGACATCACCGTCACAGCAACCACCAGCTTGAGCCCGAACAGGCCCCAGCCCGGCTGTGGCTGATACATCTTCTGTTTGCGCAATTGATAGAACAACAGACCGGCGTTGAGACACGCACCCGCGCTAATCGCCAGGGCCAGCCCTGCGTGCTTCAACGGACCGATCAAGGCCAGGTTGAACAGCTGAGTGACGACCAGCGTGAAAATCGCGATTTTTACCGGTGTGCGAATGTTTTGTTGCGCGTAGAAACCCGGCGCCAGCACTTTAATCACGATAATCCCGAGCAAACCGACCGAGTAGGCAATCAGGGCACGCTGGGTCATCAAGGCATCAAATGCGCTGAATTGACCGTACTGGAACAGCGAAACGGTCAGCGGCTCCGCCAGGATTCCCAGCGCCAGCGAGCACGGCAGCACCAGCACGAAGCACAGGCGCAGGCCCCAATCGAGAATGCGCGAGTATTCGTGGCGATCTTTACTGGCGTAGGTTTTGGCCAGCGTCGGCAGCAATATCGTGCCCAATGCCACACCGAGAACGCCGGATGGCAACTCCATCAGGCGGTCGGCGTAATACATCCAGGACACCGAGCCCGCCACCAGAAACGAGGCAAAAATGGTGTTGATGATCAGCGAAATCTGGCTGACCGAGACCCCGAGAATCGCCGGCAGCATCTGTTTCATCACGCGCCAGACACCGGTGTCGCGCAGGTTCAGGCGCGGCAACACCAGCATGCCGATTTTTTTCAGGTGCRGCAGCTGATAGAGCAATTGCGCCAGGCCACCGACCAGCACAGCCCAGCCCAGAGCCATTACCGGCGGATCGAAGTACGGCGTCAGGAACAGCGCGAAGACGATCATGCTGACGTTGAGCAGGGTCGGCACAAAGGCCGGCACCGAAAAACGGTTCCAGGTATTGAGGATTGCCCCGGCCAGCGAGGACAGCGAGATCAGCAATATATAAGGAAAGGTCACTCGCAACAGACTGGAGGTCAGCTGGAATTTTTCCGGCGTGTTGGTAAACCCCGGGGCCGTTGCCCAGATGACCCAGGGCGCAGCGACCATCCCCAGAATCGTGACCAGCGCCAGTACCAGTGTGAGCAAGCCCGACACGTAAGCGATGAAGGTACGTGTCGCCTCCTCGCCCTGCTGGCTTTTGTATTCCGCCAGAATCGGCACAAAGGCCTGGGAAAACGCCCCTTCGGCGAAGATTCGCCGCAACAGGTTGGGCAGTTTGAAGGCGATAAAGAAGGCGTCTGTGGCCATCCCGGCGCCAAATATGCGTGCGACGAGCGTGTCACGAACGAACCCCAGAACCCGGGAAAGCATCGTGATAGAGCTGACAGCGGCCAACGATTTAAGCAGGTTCATTGAAGAGTTTTTGCCTGTCGATAAACAGYAGGCGAACAAACCGCCCACTTATGCGATACTCCGCGCCGCAACAGCACAGAGCCAAAGCTCGCGAGTTTACAGGTCAAGCGCCGGAAATAAATATCCCGCCTCTTTAGATCGACCACTCAGC
>NZ_JBFTLU010000148.1:0-16907 GCF_056396605.1 Pseudomonas sp. 05T35 | reverse complement strand
GTCTTTCTGCTGCTCCCCAATGAAACTCGCAGACTGACTTAACGACCGCTTCGCGGCCGAGCGGGAGCAAGCTCCCTCGCCACAAAGCCAGTATCTGCGAATGCCAGGTGGTCTTCTGCAATGACCCAGCGCAAACCTTACCCGGCCGATTACGGTAAACTGGCCGCCGAGATTCTTCCCGGAGGTCAGCATGACTACCCAACGTCACTACTCGCCGATTGACCGTCTTCTGTTGCAAGCCGACACCGCCATGCGCACGTTGCTGCCCTTCAGTGGCCAGCCTTGCCGCCCGTCGCCGGCCATCGTGCAGCCAGAGGCGAAAATGAGCGACGAAGACACCCGGCATGTCGCCGGCCTGATGCGCATCAACCATACCGGTGAAGTCTGTGCCCAGGCGCTGTACCAGGGCCAGGCCCTGACTGCCAAGCTGCCGCGAGTGCGTGAGGCAATGGAACACGCAGCCGAAGAAGAGATCGATCATCTGGTCTGGTGCGAACAGCGCATCCGCCAACTGGGCAGCCACACCAGCATCCTCAATCCGTTGTTCTACGGTATGTCGTTCGGTATCGGCGCCGTCGCCGGGCTGATCAGCGACAAAGTCAGCCTGGGTTTCGTTGCGGCGACTGAAGATCAGGTGTGCAAACACTTGAACGAGCACCTTGAGCAACTGCCCGTCGAGGACGAGAAATCCCGGGCCATTCTTGAGCAGATGCGCATTGATGAAGAACAGCACGCCGAAAGCGCGCTGGACGCTGGCGGCTTCCGCTTCCCGGCGCCGGTAAAGTTCGGTATGAGCCTGATGGCCAAGGTCATGACCAAAAGCACCTATCGGATCTGACCCACAAAATCTTCGGGCACAAAAAAGGGCGCTATCTCAGCGCCCTTTCTTTTGCCTTCGATCTTTATTTCAAAGATCAGCTCGACATGTTCCGTGCGTAGAAAATCTCGAGCATTTCGTGTTTAACACGCTCAGTCACCTGAGCACGCTGCTCAGAGGACAGGTTGCTGGTGGCGTCGCCGAACAGGTAGTTATCCAGTTCGAAGTTCTTCAGCAGCATTTTGGTGTGGAACAGGTTTTCCTGGTACACGTTCACGTCGGTCATCTGATACGCGTCGCGAGTGTCTTCGGAGAGGTAGTTCTGAATCGAGTTGATCTCGTGATCAATGAAGTGCTTCTTGCCTTCGATGTCACGGGTGAAGCCGCGCACGCGGTAATCCACGGTCACGATATCCGAATCGAACTGGTGAATCAGGAAGTTGAGCGCCTTAAGCGGTGAAATGACGCCACAAGTCGCCCTGGGGTTCATAGTCCTGACTGGCGATGTTCAGGATATTGGCACCAATGATATCGACAACTTCTGTGAGGATCTGCGTCAGGCGCTTGGCGTTGTACTCTTTATTGATGTACTCAACGTAAGCCTGCTGGTCTTGCGGAGTTTCCGCATAGCAGATGTCATAGATGTTGAAGCTCAAGGTCTTTGTCAGGTTATTGAACCCATGGAGCTTGAGTTTGCTTTTCACCGTTTAAAAACTCTCTATGTATGCGGCCCGGCCGCGTGATCAAGCATGCCCGTCAGATGCGAACGACGCACCAGCGTAGGACGGTTAACACCTCTTCGCGATGGCGATTTTGGTTGTCTGTTCGGGAGTGTGATCTGTCGGTTGACCGATCACGGCCCTGAAAAAAGTGGCGCATTATGCAGACCTGGGCCAATGATCGCCAGAGTCTGCACTGCATTTATGATAGTTGAATGTCGAATCAACCGAGTTCGATGATTTCGTAGTCGTGGGTGATGGCTACCCCGGCCGCTCCGAGCATGATCGACGCTGAGCAATACTTCTCGGCCGACAGCTCGATGGCGCGTTTGACCTGGGCTTCTTTCAGCGCCCGGCCCTTGACCACGAAGTGCATGTGAATTTTGGTGAAGACCTTGGGATCTTCAGTCGCACGCTCGGCTTCGAGGAAGGCTTCGCAGCTCTCCACGGCCTGGCGGGACTTCTTCAGGATGCTGACCACGTCGAAATTGCTGCAACCGCCCACACCGAGCAGGAGCATTTCCATCGGACGTACACCCAGGTTCCGACCGCCGGCATCAGGCGGACCGTCCATGACCACCACGTGACCGCTACCGGACTCACCGAGGAACATGGCTTCGCCAGCCCATTGGATGCGTGCCTTCATCGCCAAGACTCCACTGTTAAAAAAGGGTCGCCAGCTTAGCACAGGGCCTTCGGTTGACAGCGACTGGCATCAGCGCAAGCAACACACTTACAGCATTGATAAATTATCGAATAACGACGGAATGTGTCTGTTAAGCTGGCGCCAATTTCATGGCACTTAGCCTGCTGTTTTTTTCGGCCGTCATCAGCGATTCATAAAAAATCCACAACACACCGTGCAGTCTTTTCGGGATACAACCATGGTTGCTATTACCCCAACACCCAAAATCAAGAACCTCGACAAGTTATTGATGCATTGCCAGCGCCGTCGCTATCAGGCCAAGAGCAATATCATTTGCGCTGGCGATCGTTCGGATACGCTGTTTTTCATCATCAAGGGCTCGGTCACCATTCTCATCGAGGACGACGATGGTCGGGAAATGATCATCGCCTACCTCAATGCCGGGGACTTCTTCGGCGAGCTGGGTCTGTTCGAACAAGCCGGCCAGGAACAGGAACGCAGCGCCTGGGTTCGCGCCAAAGTCGAATGCGAAGTGGCCGAGATCAGCTACTGCAAGTTCCGCGAGCTGTCCCAGCAAGACCCGGACATTCTCTATGTGCTCAGTGGCCAGATTGCCCAGCGCCTGCGCAATACCACACGCAAGGTCGGCGACCTGGCGTTCTTCGACGTCACCGGGCGGGTTGCGCGCTGCTTGCTGGAGCTGTGCAAACAGCCTGACGCCATGACGCACCCGGACGGCATGCAGATCAAGGTTACCCGTCAGGAAATCGGCCGGATCGTCGGTTGCTCGCGGGAAATGGTCGGGCGCGTGCTCAAGGACCTGGAAGAACGCAATCTGGTCAACGTCAAAGGCAAGACCATGGTGGTATTCGGTACCCGCTAAGCCGACATCACCTCGGCGAGCATTTGCCGATACAAGGTGTCCAGCCGCGCGATGGCATCCGGGGCGGCGAATTGTTCATGCAGGGCGATATGGCTCTGCGCGCGAACCCGCTGCTCCAGACTGCAAGCCTCGTTAAAACGGTTCACCGCCTCAACCATCGACTCCCGCTCGTCGTCCAGCAACAGCGCACCATGCACCAAACCCACCGGACGCTGACCACCCTTGCTCTGGCGCCAGCGCTGAGCGGTGCCGACCATTTTGCGGCCATCGAGATTGACGTTAAAACGTCCATCACAGAAAGCGCCCTCGACTTCACCCAATGAAGGCTTGCCGCCGAGCTCCGTCAGCAGCGCGCAAATAGGGTCGCACAGACGCCGATAAGCGGTTTCGATCCGACCGTGGTCGCCTTCGCTGCGCGGCGGTGCATACACCAGCGCGATATTGACCGTCGCAGCCGACTGCGGCACCGGCTCACCACCGGTTTCACGCAACAGAACCGGCCAACCATGTGCCGCCGAGGCCTGGCAAGCGGCCTCGAACCCCGGCAAACGGCTCAAGCGCCGGGGCATGACCAGCGCGCGATCGCTCGGCTGCCAGAACAACAAACCAAAATCCTGGCCGCCGGCACAGACCGTCGCCAACAAATCCTGCTCGGCACGCAGACCGTCTTCGACAGTCAAGGCAATGGGGTGAGTCATGGCAGTGCGAATCCTTTGCGGTGGATACAAAAAAGCCGGCAACGCCGGMTTCTTCATTGAATCAGGTTCAGTCGAGTGTAGAACCGCTGACCGCCACGCCACGCTCTGGAAAAAACAGGCGTTGCAGTTCAGTGCCCGGGTTCTCGGCGCGCATGAATGCTTCACCGACCAGGAACGAATACACCTCGCTGATTTCCATCAGCTCGACATCGGCGCGATTGAGGATGCCACTTTCAGTAATGACCAGGCGATCGCGCGGGATGCGCGGCAGCAGATCGAGCGTGGTTTCCAGGCTGACATCAAAGGTGTGCAAATTGCGATTGTTCACGCCGACCAGCGGAGTATCGAGAACCTTCAAGGCCCGCTCCAGCTCATCACCGTCGTGGACTTCGACCAGCACGTCGAGGCCAACGCCTTTAGCGACGGCTGCCAGTTCGGCCATTTTCACGTCATCCAGCGCGGATACGATCAACAGCACGCAATCAGCACCCAGCGCACGGGCTTCGACGATCTGATAAGGATCGATCATGAAGTCCTTGCGAATCACCGGTAGCTTGCACGCCGCACGCGCCTGCTGCAGATAAATGTCGGCGCCCTGGAAGAAATCGACATCGGTCAGCACCGAGAGGCACGTTGCCCCGCCCTTCTCGTAGTCCCTGGCGATTTCGGCCGGCACGAAGTTCTCGCGAATCACGCCCTTGCTCGGCGAAGCCTTCTTGATTTCAGCAATCACCGCCGGGTGTTTGAGCTTGGCCTGGGCGATCAGCGCCTTGGCAAAACCACGCGGAGCATCGGCCACCCTGGCCAGTGCTTCCAGCTCGGCAAGCGTTACGCGAGCGCTGCGCTCAGCCACTTCCTCGACTTTGCGGGCAAGGATCTTCTCCAGAACCGTCGGTACACTCATGCCTCATTCTCCACTCTGAATACCGCGGTAAACGCACCCAATTCTTCAAGTTTTTCACGCGCAAGGCCGGTATGCAGCGCGTCATGAGCCAGGGCAACGCCCTCTTTCAGGCTGACCGCATGATCAGCGGCGTACAACGCAGCACCGGCATTGAGCACAATCATCTCTGCGGCTTTCTGACCGTTCTCGGTTTTGCGGCGCCCCAAGGCATCGCGAATCAGTTCAAGTGAGGCCGCCGGGCTTTCCACCGCCAGGCCGTGCAGGCTCTGGCTCTTCATGCCCAAGTCTTCAGGCTCGACCCAATACTCGCTGATCTGGTCATTCTTCAATTCCGCGACAAAGGTTGGCGCCGCCAGACTGAACTCATCCAGGCCATCCTTCGAATGCACCACCAGTACATGTTTGCTGCCCATGCGCTGCAAGACTTCGGCTAACGGGCGACACAACGCCTGACTGAACACGCCCACCACCTGATGTTTCACACCGGCCGGATTCGTAAGCGGGCCGAGCATGTTGAACAGTGTACGCAGGCCAAGATCGCGGCGCGGGCCAGCAGCGTGTTTCATCGCACCATGATGCGATTGGGCGAACATGAAACCGATGCCGACGTTGTCGATGCAACGCGCCACTTGAACCGGCGTCAGGTTCAGATAAATCCCGGCCGCCTCCAGTAAGTCGGCACTGCCGCTTTTACCCGATACCGCTCGGTTACCGTGCTTGGCCACGGTGCAGCCCGCCGCCGCCACCACAAAAGAAGAAGCCGTCGAGACGTTGAAGATGTTTGCACCATCACCGCCGGTGCCGACTACATCGACAACACCGTCGAGGGTTTTCAGCTCGACCTTGTCCGCCAGCTCACGCATGACCGAGACGGCGCCGACGATCTCGTCGATGCTCTCGCTTTTCATCCGCATGGCCATCATGAACGCGCCAATCTGCGCGTCTGTGCATTGCCCGGTCATGATTTCGCGCATCACATCGCGCATTTCATCAGTGCTCAGGTCCAGATGGCCGACGATACGGCTCAGGGCAGTCTTGATATCCATGGAAAGTCCTTAGCGCGTGCCGCCGGTTTGTTTGAGGAAGTTGGCGAACAACTCGTGGCCCTGCTCGGTCAGGATAGACTCGGGGTGAAATTGCACCCCTTCGATGTTCAATGTCTTGTGGCGCAGTCCCATGATCTCATCGATCGAGCCGTCTTCGAGCTGAGTCCAGGCGGTCAATTCCAGGCAATCGGGCAAGGTCTCACGCTTTACTATCAGCGAGTGATAGCGGGTGACCGTCAGCGGACGGTTAAGACCTTCGAACACGCCCTTGTCCTCGTGGAATACCGGGCTAGTCTTACCATGCATAACCTGGCGGGCGCGCACTACATCACCACCGAACGCCTGGCCGATGGATTGATGACCCAGGCAAACGCCGAGAATCGGCAGTTTGCCGGCAAAATACTTGATGGCTTCAATGGACACGCCGGCCTCGGTCGGGGTGCATGGGCCAGGGGACACGACGATGCGCTCGGGTTTGAGCGCTTCGATTTCGGCGATGGTCAGCTCATCGTTGCGCACAACCTTGACCTCGGAGCCTAGCTCACCAAGGTACTGCACAACGTTGTAGGTAAAAGAGTCGTAGTTATCGATCATCAGCAACATGGTTTGAAACCTCTTGAATTCACTGACTTTTGAGACGGCCTTCAAATGATTTACCCGCAGTCTCGCAACGCTCGGTCAGTTGCTGGAATGGAACCGGCAAAAGCGGCATTTCATACGGGTAAAAAAGGCAAACAGGTACAGGTCCGGCCGGGCCGGCAGAGAAAGTTCAGGCGCGCCAACGCCAACGGGCGTGGGCCTTGATGACTTGATCCAAGAGTTTGCTGACGATCAACACGGGGAAGGTCTCATTCATACGTTCTCGCACAGTAACTTAGCTGAGCAGAGGGTGCAATATGGCGCAGAGCAAGCAATCGATGCGGCCTTTAGCCATAGCTAAAACGCGAAAGTTTTTGGTACTGTCGTTCCGGTCACTACAACAATAAATAAATGGACTTGCTCATGATCAAACAGACGAAGTTTGTACCGCTCGCCAGTTGTGTTCTTGCAATGGCCTGCGCCCAAGCCGTTGCGGCCCCCGCCCCCTATACGAAATTCATTGTCTTTGGCGACAGCCTGAACGATGCCGGGCAGTTCGCCGATCCGGGCGGCCCCGCCGGCTCGACGTTACGCTTCACCAACCGTGTCGGACCGACCTACATGGACGGTAGCGGCGAGGTAAAAGCCGCTAACTCGACACAGTTGCTGGGGGGAAAGCTGGGGTTTTCACCTGACCAGACGGCCGCTTCGACCTCGGCGGTCCGCGCCAGTGAAGGCCTGCCAGATGGCAACAACTGGGCCACGGGGGGCTTCCGTACCGATCAGATCCTCGACTCGATCACTACCACCTCGGACACCGGAGAGCGCAGTCGGCCCGGTTATCTGCCGAGCAACAACTTTCGCGCTGACCCGAACGCGCTCTACTACCTCTCCGGTGGCGGCAACGATTTCCTCCAGGGCCGGGTAACCAGTCTCGACCAGGCCAGCGCTGCGGCTGATCGACTGGTCACTAGCGTGCAAACCCTGCAACAAGCCGGCGCCAGGTACATCATGGTCTGGTTACTCCCGGACATCGGTCTGACACCGGCGATCAATGGCAGCCCGTTCCAGGCCTTTACTTCCCAACTCAGCGCCCAGTTCAACACTGAACTGGTCAGCCAGTTGCAGCATGTCGACGCCGAAGTCATCCCGCTCAATATTCCGGTGCTGCTCAAAGAGACGTTCGCCAATCCGGCGCAATTTGGCCTGGCCACCGACCAGAATCTCACCGCAACCTGCTTCAGCGGTGACGGCTGTACCGAAAACGCCAAATACGGGATCAATAGCGCCACACCCGACCCGACCAAGCTGATCTACAACGACTCGGTACACCCGACCGAAGCCGGGCAACGCCTGATCGCCGATTACGCGTATTCCATACTGGCAGCCCCTTGGGAACTGACGCTGTTACCGGAAATGGCCCACGCCACCCTGCGTGCGCATCAGGATGAACTGCGCAACCAATGGCAATCCGACTGGGAAAACTGGMAAAACGTCGGTCAGTGGCGTGCGATTGTCGCCGGTGGCGGTCAGCACCTGAATTTTGACGATCAACGCAGTGCAGCCAGCGCCGATGGCAACGGCTACAACCTGAACATTGGCGGTAGCTACCGTCTCGACGAGGCCTGGCGTGTTGGCGTGGCTGCCGGTTTCTATCGTCAGAAGCTGGAAGCGGGCAACGACAACTCGCAGTACAAACTCAACACGTACATGGGTACGGCGTTTGCTCAATATCAGCAAAATCGCTGGTGGGCTGACGCGGCAATGACGGCTGGGCATCTGGACTACGACAGCCTCAAACGCAAGTTTGACCTGGGCGTCAACGAACGCGGGGAGAAAGGCGATACCAACGGCACGGTGTTGGCTGTCACCGCTCGCCTGGGTTACGACATCGCGCAGCAGGCAAGCAGCCCATGGCACTTGTCGCCATTCATCAGCGCCGACTACGCCAAGGTGCAAGTCGATGGTTACTCGGAGAACGGCAACGACTCCACGGCGCTGACCTTCGGTGACCAGAAGCGCACCTCGAAGCGCCTCGGCGTCGGTTTGCAGGGCAAGTATCAGATCACCCCGCAGACTCAGGTGTTCGGCGAGTTCGCCCACGAACGCGAATATAAGGACGACACCCAGGACCTGACCATGAGCCTCAACAGCCTGCCCGACAATCATTTCACCCTGCAAGGCTACACCCCGCAAACCAACCTGAATCGCCTGAACCTGGGCGTCAGCCAGAAGTTGACCCCAGACCTGGCGCTACGGGCCAGCTACAACATTCGCAAGGACGACGACTTCACCCAACAAGGCATCAACGTGGGTGTCAGCCTGGACTTCTAAACCGCTAGCCATAAAAAACGCGGCGCCCTCACAGGCGCCGCGTTTTTTTGGGTGCTCTCTGATGTGGCGAGCGAGCTTGCTCGCGCTCGGCTGCGAAGCAGTCGCCATGAAGGGGCCTGCTACGCAGGCCAGCGGGAGCAAGCTCCCTCGCCACAACAAGCTCCTTCGTTACAGCTCAGTCTTACGGGGTTTGCTCGGCCAGGGCCACGGCACGGAACATCGCGCGGCGCTTGTTCAGGGTTTCTTCCCATTCGAGCGCAGGCACCGAATCAGCCACGATGCCACCACCGGCCTGCACATGCAGTTCGCCGTTCTTGATCACGGCGGTGCGGATTGCAATCGCGGTGTCCATGTTGCCGTTCCAGGCAAAGTAGCCGACCGCACCACCGTAGACGCCACGTTTGACCGGTTCCAGTTCGTCGATGATTTCCATCGCGCGAATCTTCGGCGCACCCGACAACGTACCTGYCGGCAGAATCGCCCGTAGTGCGTCCATCGCGGTCAGGCCGGCTTTCAGCTGGCCGGTGACGTTGGAGACGATGTGCATCACATTGGAATAACGCTCGATGACCATTTTCTCGGTGAGTTTCACCGAACCGATTTCCGACACGCGACCGGTGTCGTTACGGCCGAGGTCGATCAGCATCAGGTGCTCGGCAATTTCCTTGTCGTCCGACAGCAGGTCTTCTTCAAGCGCCCGGTCGGCTTCCTCGTTGGCACCGCGTGGGCGGGTGCCGGCGATCGGGCGCACGGTGATCAGGTTGTCTTCGACCCGCACCAGCACTTCCGGCGAACTGCCAACGACATGGAAGTCGCCAAAGTTGAAGAAGTACATATACGGCGTCGGGTTGAAGCAGCGCAGCGCACGGTACAGATCGATCGGCGCGGCCTTGAAGTCGATGGACATCCGTTGCGATGGCACCACCTGCATGCAGTCACCGGCGAGGATGTACTCCTTGATGGTATCCACCGCCCGCTCGTAATCGTCCTGGGTGAAACTGGAACGGAACACCGGATCAGCCGCTTGCTGCTTGCTGAAATCCAGGCCGCGGCGTGGGGTGATTGGCTGACGGAGTTTTTCCAGCAACTCTTCCAGACGCGCCTGACCTTGTTCGAAGGCGTTGTCCTGCGACGGGTCGGCCAGCACGATGGCGTGCATCTTGCCGGCCAGGTTGTCGAACACCACCACCGCATCGGAGACCATCAGCAGAATATCCGGCACGCCCAGCGGGTCCGGGTTCGGGCACTTGCCCAGACGCTTCTCCACGTAACGCACGCAGTCATAACCGAAGTAGCCCACCAACCCGCCGTTGAAGCGTGGCAGACCGGCGATGGTCGGTACGTTGTAGCGCGCCTTGAAGGCTTCGACGAAGGCCAACGGGTCTTCAACCTCGTGGCTTTCTACTTCGGCGCCATCGACCGTCACACTGACATGGTGATCATGCACCCGCAGCACCGTGCGGCATGGCAGCCCGATGATCGAGTAACGGCCCCATTTCTCACCGCCCTGCACCGACTCCAGCAGATAGGAGTTGGGCTCGTCGGCCAGTTTCAGGTAGATCGACAGCGGCGTGTCGAAGTCGGCAAGGGTTTCGCAGGCAAGCGGGATGCGGTTGTAGCCGGCAGCGGCCAAACGCAGGAATTCTTCGCGGATCATGAGGTGCCTCGTGGCGTGAGGGTCTAACAGTCAGGTGTGCAAACGCGCCGGATAGCCGGCCAGGATCGAGTCAGGCGCGCCAACGCCAGCGGGCCAGGGCCTTGATGACTTTCATCCAGAGTTTGCGAGTGACCACCACGATGGAGTTTCCAGGAGGGGATTGGATAGCGTCGGGCAACGTTATCTCAGCGGCTGGATCACTTCACACCCGCAGCCTTGGCCGCCAGCACGTCGCTGCGCGAGTCACCGACAAACAACGATTGCGAGGCCGGTATGTTGGCCATTTTCATCACGAAAAACAGCGCTGCCGGGTCAGGTTTTTTCTGCGGCAGGGTGTCACCACCAATGATCCAGCGGAAGTAGCGGCCGATCTTCATCTGATCGAGCAACGGCGCGACGAAGCGCTCCGGCTTGTTGGTGATCAGCGCCATTTCGACACCCTGCTTGTGCAGCCACTTCAAGGTATCGCGTACGCCAGGGTAGACCACCGTCAGTTCATGGCCGTCCGCGTAGGCTTCCATGAAGATCTCCAGCGCGTGCTCGGCCTCGACATCATCGACACTCGCGTGATCGATATTGCCCGCCAGTGCACGACGGACCAGCACCGGCGCACCGTTGCCCACCCATTCGCGCACCGCGTCGAGACCGGCCGGAGCACGCCCGAGTTTGAGCAGCATGTTATCCACAGCCACTGCGAGGTCCGGCACCGAATCGATCAACGTGCCATCCAGATCGAACATCACCAGCCGCGGCAGATGCCCCGGGAACAACTGCTCAAAACCACTCATGGACGAGCCAGCGCCAGTTCGGAGCGCATCTTTTCAATCACTTCCTGGTAGTTCGGCGCATTGAAGATGGCCGAACCGGCGACGAAGGTGTCAGCGCCAGCGGCGGCGATTTCGCGGATGTTGTTCACGTTCACGCCACCGTCGATTTCCAGACGAATGTCACGGCCCGAGGCATCGATCAGCGCGCGCGCTTCACGCAACTTGTCGAGAGTGCCGGGAATGAACTTCTGCCCGCCGAAGCCCGGGTTGACGCTCATCAGCAGGATCATGTCGACCTTGTCCATCACGTACTTGAGCACGTCCAGAGGGGTCGCCGGGTTGAACACCAGGCCCGCCTTGCAACCGCCTTCGCGGATCATTTGCAGGGAACGGTCGACATGCAGCGTGGCTTCCGGGTGGAAGGTGATGTAGGTCGCGCCAGCGTCGATGAAGTCGCCAATGATGCGGTCTACCGGGCTGACCATCAGGTGCGCGTCGATGGGCGCGGTGATGCCGTACTTGCGCAGTGCCGAGCAAACCATCGGCCCGATGGTCAGGTTTGGCACGTAGTGGTTGTCCATGACATCGAAGTGAACGATGTCGGCGCCAGCGGCCAGAACGTTGTCTACTTCCTCGCCCAGACGGGCGAAATCAGCGGAGAGAATCGACGGAGCAATAGCGAAGGGCTGCATGACGCACCTTTTTTGAGCAGAATCACGATGGCGCGCATTGTATACCTCATGCTTTGACGCGCGCACCGTGACCGCGATGATTGGGTCTGGCCCTAGTAGGCCGCTCGATAGATCTTCTCGATATCGGCGGTGCTCAATTTACGCGGGTTGTTGCGCATCAATCGCTCTATTCCCGCGGCCTCCACAGCCATCGCCGGGATTGCATCTTCCGGTATGCCAAGGCTGTGCAGGCCTTGGGGAATTTCCACTGCGGCACAGAGTCGCGCCATGGCCTCGACCGCTTTATCCGCCGCCTCGTCAGCGCTCAACTGCGCCGTTTTCACCCCAAGCGCCTCGGCGATATCCTGCATGCGTTCGATGCACGCCATCTTATTCCAGGCCATGACATACGGAAGCAGCAAGGCGTTGCTGACACCGTGCGTCACGTTGAAACGTCCGCCCAGCGGATACGCCAAGGCGTGCACCGCGCCGACCCCGGCGTTACCGAACGCCATGCCGGCCATCAGGCTGGCAGTGGCCATGTCTTCACGGGCCTGCAGGTTCGAAGGATTGGTGTAGGCCTTGGGCAGTGCCTTGATGATCAGCTTGATGGCGCCAATGGCCAGTGCATCAGTGATCGGCGAGGCATTGAGCGACAGGTAGGATTCAACAGCATGCACCAGCGCATCGACGCCACTGGCGGCCGTCACGCTGCGCGGGCACGTCAGGGTCATTTGCGGACTGACCAGCGCCACGTCCGGCAACAGATAATCACTGATGATGCCTTTCTTCAGCTGCGCGACCTTGTCGGACAGTATCGCCACGTTGGTGACTTCCGAACCGGTACCGGCGGTGGTCGGAATCGCAATCAGCGGCGGGCCTTTGCGCGGCACCTGATCGATACCGAACAAGTCTTCGAGCGCACCGTGGTAACCGGCATAGGCTGCAACACTTTTAGCAATGTCGATGGCACTGCCGCCACCGAGACCGATCAGGCCGTCATGCCCGCCTTCGCGGTAGACGCGCATGCAGTCTTCAACGATGGCGATTTCCGGGTCGGGCAACACCCGATCGAAAATCTCGTAAGTACGTCCATCCAGTTGCGCCAGCGCCAGCTCCACCGTGCCGGACTTGACCAGCGCGGCATCGGTGACAATCAGTGGGTTGTCGACATCCAGACGGGTCAGCTCGGCGGCCAACTGCTCAATGGCGCCAGCACCGGTGAGCAGTTTGTGAGCAATTTTGAAAGAGGAAATACTCATGTGCGCAGCCTCTTATAAATAGGGGAGCTGGGCACAATAGTAGCTGGGGATTGGGGTTTGTCTGTTATTGCGCGAGCGAATGAGCAGACGCTCACAGAAATTCACCCTGTGGGAGCGAGCCTGCTCGCGATGACGGCCTGACATTCACTCTTGATGTCGACTGACAATTCGCTATCGCGAGCAGGCTCGCTCCCACAGTTGGTCGAGGCGTAGCGTTAAACCTGTGCGGTACGCAGTTTCTCGCTACGGCCACGCAGCCATTCCAGGGTCAGCAGCAGGAACACCGAGAAGGCGATCAACAGCGTCGCCGCGGCGGCGATGGTCGGGCTGAGGTTTTCGCGGATACCGCTGAACATCTGCCGTGGCAACGTCGCCTGTTGAGGGCCGGCAAGGAACAACGTGACCACCACCTCATCGAATGACGTCGCGAAGGCAAACAGCGCCCCGGAAATCACCCCCGGCGCGATCAACGGCAAGGTCACGCGGCGGAACGCCGTCAGTGGCGAAGCCCCCAGGCTGGCGGCAGCACGCACCAGGTTCTGGTTAAAGCCTTGCAACGTCGCCGACACGGTAATGATCACGAACGGCACACCCAGCACCGCATGCACGACGATCAGCGAGATAAAGCTGTTGCCGAATCCCAGCGGAGCGAAAGCCAGGTAGCTGGCCACACCGATGATCACTACCGGCACTACCATCGGCGAGATCACCAGCGCCATCACCAGCGCCTTGCCAGGGAAGTCGCCACGGGTCAGGCCAATCGCCGCCAGCGTGCCGAAGACCATCGCCAGTACCGTCGCCGCTGGCGCGACGATCATGCTGTTCTTCAGCGAGCGCATCCACTCGGCCGAGGCAAAGAAGTCCTGGTACCAGTGCAACGAGAACCCTTGCAGCGGGTAGACCAGAAAACTCCCCGAGTTGAACGACAGCGGGATGATCACCAGCACCGGCAGAATCAGGAACAACAGGATCAGCCCGCAGAGTGTGCGCAAGCTGTAGAACCACACCCGTTCGATGGGCGACACATAAGGACTCAGCATTTCGATTCTCCCCTTAGCTCAAGCGCAGGCGGCTTGCGCCTACCAGCCAGCTGTAAATCAGATAGAGCACGACGGTCGCCAACAGCAGCAGCCCACCGAGTGCGGTCGCCATACCCCAGTTGATGCTGGTGTTGGTGTAGAAGGCGACGAAGTAACTGACCATCTGATCGTTCGGGCTGCCGAGCAGCGCCGGGGTGATGTAGTAACCAATCGCCAGGATGAACACCAACAGGCAACCAGCGCCGACACCGGCATAAGTCTGCGGGAAATACACTCGCCAGAAGCTGGCGAACGGATGGCAACCCAGGGAAATTGCCGCACGCATGTAGGTTGGCGAGATACCTTTCATCACGCTGTAGATCGGCAGAATCATGAACGGCAGCAGGATGTGCACCATCGAGATGTAAACCCCGGTGCGGTTGAACACCAGTGCCAGCGGCTTATCAATGATGCCCATCGCCATCAACGCGCTGTTGATCAGCCCGCCCGATTGCAACAAGACAATCCACGCCGCCACCCGTACCAGAATCGAGGTCCAGAACGGCAACAACACCAGAATCATCAGCAGGTTGCTTTGACGTGACGGCAGGTTGGCCAGCAGATACGCCAACGGATAGGCCMGCACCAGGCAGATCGCGGTAATGACCAGGCCCATCCAGAAGGTCCGGGCAAAAATCTCGAGGTAGATCGCCTGATCAGGGGTAGCCGGGGCAATTTCGCCGAGGTCGTCGATCCGGTGATCGACCGCTGCCAGCAAGTAATACGGCGTGATGCTGCTGGTGTTGCGGCGTACCGCTTGCCAGTAGGCCGGGTCGCCCCAACGCTCATCCAGCGCTTCGAGTGCATCTTTATAGGAGGCCGGTTCAGTTTTGAACGGCAGCGCTCGCGCGGTTTTGGTCAGCAGGCTGCGATAGCCGGCCAACTCCATATTCAGTCGCTTGGACAGATCGCCCAGGCTTTGATTCTTGCGGGCCTCAAGGAGGTCTTCGCTGGCAGCCTTGAAGACCGGATCCGCCGGCAAGCCTCGGCCATCCCAGGTCGCAATGGCAGCCACGGTGCGCGGCATTCCGCCGACCACTTCCGGGTTACTGACACTTTTGTAGAGCAGCGCCACGATCGGCACCAGAAACACCAACAACAGAAACAGCACCAACGGCGCGATCAGGGCCTGGGCTTTCCAGCGGTTGACCCGTTCGGCATGCGCAAGGCGCTGCTTCAAGGTGCGATTGGTGCCCTCGTTCAGGGGAACGGCGATGGCCATGGCGAACTCCGAAATTCTTTGATCGTTACAGAGGCGGCGAACCGCCTCGAACTTTTAATACACACATCCACTGTGGGAACGAGCCTGCTCCGGGCGGCGTTCCGACGATGGCGGCATTACATTCAACATCAATGTTGACTGCCCCACCGCTATCGCGAGCAGGCTCGCTCCCACATTTGGTGGGTTGTGGTTACTTCGCAGCCCACKAGTTGAAGCGCTGTTCCAGTTGCTCACCGTTGTCAGCCCAGAAGCTGACGTCGATCTGCACCTGGTTGGCGATGTTTTCCGGGGTGGTCGGCATGTCTTTCAGAATCTCTTTGGACAACAGCGGTACGGCTTGGATATTGGCCGGGCCGTAGGCGATGTTTTCCGAGTAGGTTTTCTGCTGTTGCGGCATGACCGAGTACGCGATGAATTTCTTCGCGGCGGCGGCACGGGTTTTATCCAGGCCTTTTGGAATCGCCCAGGCGTCGAAGTCGTAAATGCCGCCGTTCCATACCACTTTCAGGTTGCTTTCTTTCTGTACGGCAGCGATCCGGCCGTTGTAGGCCGAGCTCATGACCACGTCGCCGGAAGCCAGGTACTGTGGCGGCTGAGCGCCGGCTTCCCACCATTGAATGCTTGGCTTGAGCTCATCGAGTTTCTTGAAGGCGCGGTCCTGACCGTCCTTGCTGGCCAGCACTTTGTAGACATCTTTCGGCGCAACGCCATCGGCCATCAAAGCGAATTCCAGGGTGTACTTGGCGCCTTTACGCAGGCCGCGTTTGCCCGGGAATTTCTTGGTGTCCCAGAAATCCACCCAACTGGTCGGAGCGCTTGCCAGTTTGTCGGCGTTGTAGGCCAACACGGTCGACCACACGAAGAAGCCCACGCCGCATGGCTGGATGGCGCCCTTCACGTAGTCTTCGGACTTGCCGAACAATGCCGGGTCTAGCGGCTCGAACATGTCTTCGTCGCAACCACGGGACAGTTCTGGCGATTCAACCTCTACCAGATCCCAAGACACGCTCTTGGTGTCGACCATGGCTTTGACCTTGGCCATCTCACCGTTGTATTCACCGGCGACAATCTTGCCGTTGCCCGCGGCTTCCCACGGTGCGTAGAAGGCCTTGACCTGCGCCGCCTTGTTCGCGCCGCCAAACGACACCACGGTCAGGTCGGGGCCGGCCATTGCATGGGCCGCGCCCATCATGCCAAGTGCCAGTGCTGTGAGTTTCAGGGATCTCAACATTTATTGTTCTCTCCACGTGCGGGTTGGTGTTGGTGAAGCCGGGGCGATCAGTTCGCCTCTAGAAGTGGGTCGAGCGCGCGAACGTGTTCGACCTGCCAGCCAAGCGGTACCACGTCTCCGACCGCCAGCGCCGGATCGAGCTCGGCGATTGGCTGTTTCACGAAGAAGTCGGTCTTGCCGCAGACTTCCAGGCGAACACGGACGTGGTCGCCCAGATAGATGAATTCCGCCACCCTTCCCGAGAAGCGGTTGACGCACGATTCGCTGGAACCATTGAGGCTCACGCGCTCCGGACGAATGGACAGCGTCACTGGCTCGCCGGTCTTGCCGACATTCACCGCCAGCGCTTCGACCTTTTCACCACGCCCCAGCTCAACCACGCAGCGGTCGCC
>NZ_JBFTLU010000147.1:0-9332 GCF_056396605.1 Pseudomonas sp. 05T35 | reverse complement strand
AGCCCGCTCCCACATTTGGAATGTATTCCCCTGTAGGAGCGGGCTTGCTCGCGAAGAGACCACCAGAGCCAATACAGTTTTTGGCTATGATTCGGTCTTGCCGACTTCATACTCACGTAGTTTGTTGGCGATAGTGGTATGAGAAACCCCGAGGCGCTTGCCCAAAAGGCGACTGCTCGGGTACTCGGCATACAGCCGCTCCAGCACCGCCTTTTCGAAACGCCCGACAATCTCGTCCAGCCCGCCTTCCAGCGAGAAATCCCCCAGAGGCTGGCGCACGCCGTAATCCGGCAGGCGAATATGCTCTGCCTTGACCGTGCCGCCGTCACACAGCGAAACCGCCTGAAACAGCACGTTCTCCAACTGCCGGACGTTGCCCGGCCAGTGGTAATGGCTGAGCCGCTCCATCGCCGCCGGTGCCAGCTTCGGTAGTGGACAACCAATCTGCCGACTGGCCTGATCGAGGAAGTGCTCGACCAGCGGCGTCAGACCGTCGAGGCATTCACGCAGCGGCGGAATATGCAGTGAAAGCACATTCAAGCGATGGTAAAGATCCTGACGGAATTCACCGCGGGCACACAGTTCAGACAAATCGACCTGGGTGGCGCAGATCACCCGCACATCCAGGTAAACCTCTTCATCACTGCCGACCCGACGGAAGCAACCGTCCTGCAAGAACCGCAGCAATTTCACCTGCAAGCGCGGACTCATTTCCCCCACACCATCGAGAAACAACGTACCGCCCGCCGTCAACTCCAGCAGCCCGAGCTTGCCTTCGGCCCGCGCCCCTTCGAACGCCCCCGGGCCATAACCGAACAGCTCGGTCTCGGCCATCGACTCCGGCAGCCCGGCGCAATTAAGCGCCATCAATGGCGACTGCCCGCGTGGGCTGGCCAGGTGACAGGCGCGGGCTAACAGTTCTTTACCGGTGCCGGTCTCACCCTCAATCAGCAGCGGCGCATCCAGTGGCGCCATGCGCCGCGCTTCACGCACCACCGCGGCCATGACTTTAGAACTCTGGAAGATGCTGTCGAAACCGCGCAACTCCTGCTTGCGCACGTTATAGATGCGTTCGCCGACCCGGTCCGCCCGGTGCAGCGTCAGCACCGCACCGGCCATGGCCTCGCTGTCGTCATGCTCCGATTGCAACGGCGCGATATCGGCCAGGAACACGTCGCCCTTGACCTTGACGCGCAAACCATTGATCCGCGACTTGTTGGCGCGTACCAGCTCCGGCAGATCGAAGTCCTCGGCATACCGCGACAAAGGAATGCCCGGCACCTCGTCCACCCGCACCCCGAGCAATTGCGCGGCGGCGCGGTTGGCCGCGACGATCGAGCCGCCCATGTCGATCGACAGCACCGGAAACTCCAGTGCGCCGAGCAAGGCATTCAGCTCCATATGCCGACGCTCGCTGGGCATCAGCCCTACGCGTTTGACGCCGAACACACCGGCGATGGCCTCGAACTTCGGACGCAGTGCCTGGAACTGAAGATTGATCAGGTTCGGGCAATGCAGGTAGATCGCGTTGCCATGTTCGCCGCCGACCTCACCTCGAGCTACGTTGATCCCGTACTCCACCAACAGGTTGAGAATGTCGCGCAGGATACCGATGCGGTTCTGGCAGTGGACTTTGATACGCATATAAAGGCCTGAACGATGGTAAATGAGGCGCGTGGCGAGGATTTTTCTGCCAAGGCGCGAAGTTTGTCGTCAAGATTATGTGACAGCCCAAGGCCTTTTCAAACCTGAAAATCTCAATACCTACGCCACAGCCACTCATCCGTAACGAATACTTTACGAAAATCAGGGAATTCTCCTACGCGCAACGTTCAAACCCTGCTGCAAGGTCGCACATTTCGAGTTATCTCTAGGTCCATAGGCAACAAGACATAACAAGAACGTATCCCTTTGCAGGAGAGCAGCATGAAGCAGACGCAATACGTGGCCCGCGAGCCCGATGCGCAAGGTTTTATTCACTACACCGCTGAAGAACATGCAGTGTGGAATACGCTGATCACTCGCCAGCTGAAAGTGCTCGAGGGTCGTGCGTGCCAGGAATACATGGACGGCATCGAAAAACTCGGCCTGCCCCATGACCGCATTCCGCAACTCGACGAAATCAACAAAGTCCTCGGCGAGACCACCGGCTGGCAAGTCGCCCGGGTGCCCGCGCTGATTCCGTTCCAGACCTTCTTTGAATTGCTGGCCAGCAAGCAGTTTCCGGTCGCGACCTTTATTCGTACTCGCGAAGAACTGGATTACCTGCAAGAGCCGGACATTTTCCACGAGATCTTTGGGCACTGCCCGCTGCTGACCAACCCCTGGTTCGCCGAATTCACCCACACCTATGGCAAACTCGGCCTACAGGCTTCCAAGGAAGAACGCGTTTATCTGGCGCGCCTGTACTGGATGACCATCGAGTTTGGCTTGGTCGACACCCCACAAGGCAAACGCATCTACGGCGGCGGCATCCTCTCCTCGCCGAAAGAAACCGTGTACAGCCTGTCCGGCGAACCGGAGCATCAAGCCTTTGATCCGCTGGAAGCGATGCGCACGCCGTATCGCATCGACATCCTGCAACCGCTGTACTTTGTCCTGCCGAACCTCAAGCGCCTGTTCGATCTGGCCCACGAGGACATCATGGGCATGGTCCATCAAGGCATGCAGCTGGGTCTGCACGCACCCAAGTTTCCGCCTAAACCCAAGGCGGCCTGAGAGCGCCGCAGTCGCGGCGCCCCTCAAAAAATAGTAACGTCTAACAAGAACCGAATTCAGGAATACACCATGAACGCTCTGAACCAAGCCCATTGCGAAGCCTGCCGTGCCGATGCCCCACAAGTCAGCGACGAAGAACTGCCGGTACTGATCAAGCAGATCCCTGACTGGAACATCGAAGTTCGCGATGGCGTGATGCAGCTGGAAAAAGTCTTCCTGTTCAAGAATTTCAAATTCGCCCTGGCCTTTACCAATGCCGTGGGTGAAATCTCCGAGGCCGAAGGCCACCACCCAGGCCTGCTCACCGAATGGGGCAAAGTCACCGTGACCTGGTGGAGCCACTCGATCAAAGGCCTGCACCGCAACGACTTCATCATGGCCGCGCGCACTGACGAAGTGGCCAAAAACGCCGAGGGCCGCAAATAATGCATTTCGACGCCATCGGCCGAGTACCCGGCGACCCGATTCTCGGCCTGATGGAGGCCTATGCGCAGGACAGCAACCCGTGCAAGTTCGACCTTGGCGTGGGCGTCTACAAGGATGCCCAGGGCCTGACCCCGATTCCGCAGTCGGTGAAACTTGCCGAACTGCGCCTGGTGGATCGTCAGACCACCAAGACTTACATCGGCGGTCACGGTGACCCGGCTTTCGGCAAAGTGATCAATGAGCTGGTGCTGGGCGCCGATTCCGCGCTGATCGCCGAGCAGCGAGCCGGCGCAACCCAAACCCCGGGCGGCACCGGCGCCTTGCGCTTGAGCGCCGACTTCATTGCGCACTGCCTGCCGGGGCGTGGCATCTGGCTGAGCAACCCGACGTGGCCGATTCACGAAACCATCTACGCCACCGCCGGCCTCAAGGTCAGCCACTATCCGTACGTGGGCAGCGACAATCGCCTAGATGTCGAAGCGATGCTGGCAACCCTGAACCTGATTCCCAAGGGCGATGTGGTGCTGCTGCACGCCTGCTGTCACAACCCGACCGGTTTCGACCTGTCCCACGATGACTGGCGTCGTGTGCTGGACGTAGTTCGCAGCCGCGAACTGCTGCCACTGATCGACTTCGCTTATCAGGGTTTTGGCGATGGTCTGGAGCAGGACGCCTGGGCGGTGCGATTGTTTGCTGCTGAGCTGCCCGAGCTGCTGATCACCAGTTCCTGCTCGAAAAACTTCGGCCTGTACCGCGACCGCACCGGCGCGTTGATCGTCTGCGCGAAGGATGCCGAAAAGCTGGTGGATATCCGCAGCCAATTGGCCAACATCGCCCGCAACCTGTGGTCGACACCACCGGATCACGGCGCCGCCGTGGTGGCAACCATCCTCGGCGACCCGGAGCTGAAACAGCTGTGGGCCGATGAAGTGGAAGCCATGCGTTTGCGCATCGCGCAGTTGCGCTCGGGCCTGGTGGAAGCGCTGGAGCCACACGGCTTGGGCGAACGCTTCGCGCATATCGGCGTGCAACGCGGGATGTTTTCCTACACCGGTTTGACGCCGGCTCAGGTGAAAAACCTGCGGGAGCATCACAGTGTGTACATGGTCAGCTCCGGTCGCGCCAACGTCGCCGGGATTGATGCCACACGCCTGGATTTGCTGGCGCAAGCCATCGCCGACGTCTGCGCAGACTAACGGACTGATACGCCCCCGTAGCAGCTGGCGTAGCCTGCGTTCGGCGGCGCAGCCGTCGTAAACCCTGCCAACGCGGATTGCCTGAAACACCGCAATGAATGGTTTTGCGACGGCTACGCCGCCGAACGCCGCCTCCGGCAGCTGCTACAGGTCGCGGCGTCTGCGACCTCGTGCAATACACTGCGGCCATCCGTCGCAACAAAGGGAGATAATAGTCTCCCTGTCATCTCCCCTGCTGTATCCTGCCCAGGCTTTTTTAAAAGCGCGGATCTACACAGCGATTTAAAAACAGACCTTGCGAGGAGCAACCAACATGCACGAGATTCCTAATCTCCCCTTCCCAAGCCTGCACGAAACTGCGCAGACAACCCCGCAACAAGCCGGTGCCCATAAGCCCGAGCCGAAAGAAGCCACTGGCAGCCGCAAGGCCGACAGCGAAGACTGAAAAAAGCACTACCCAGACCGTGTGGAAAGCGCTAATTCATGCGCTTTCCACACAGCCTGAACCAAGGATCCGCACATGAGCGACACCTTCACCGAAAGCCAGGCCAGCGTACTGATCGGCACTGCCGAAAAGATGATCGATGTCTGGAATCGCCTGACACCCGAGAAACAAGCCCTGCTCCTGACCCGCTTCGGCAGCCAGGAAAACGCCCTCGCCGCACTGGTGACCACGCAACTGGTCGCACCCGCCAAATCCTGATTCCAGCCAGACAACACAACGACCGACACCCGGCGCCAATTTCTCCCCCTCTGCGCATCCAACCACCGGTATCATAAGCAGCCTATCTATCCTGCTGTCCCGTGGACCCATTCCCATGCCAGAACCTCAGCGCCCCATGGCGGTCACGCTGCAAGTCGTTTCCATCGTCCTGTTTACCTTCATCGGCTATCTGAATATCGGCATCCCCTTGGCCGTTTTGCCGGGTTATGTGCACAGCGACCTGGGCTTTGGCGCGGTGATCGCGGGCCTGGTGATCAGTGTGCAATACCTCGCCACCCTGCTCAGCCGCCCGTACGCAGGAAGGATCATCGACAACCAGGGCAGCAAACGCGCGGTAATGATCGGCCTGGCCGGGTGCGGCTTGAGCGGCGTGTTCATGCTGCTGTCGGCCTGGACGCAAAACCTGCCGACCTTGAGCCTGATCAGCCTGCTGATCGGCCGACTGGTGCTGGGCAGCGCCGAAAGCCTGGTCGGTTCAGGATCGATTGGTTGGGGCATCGGTCGGGTCGGTGCGGCCAATACCGCCAAGGTCATCTCCTGGAACGGCATCGCCAGTTATGGCGCGTTGGCCGTCGGTGCACCGCTCGGCGTGCTGCTGGTTCATCATTTGGGTCTGTGGAGCATGGGCGTGAGCATTCTGTTGCTCGCCGCGCTGGGGTTGCTGTTGGCCTGGCCGAAAACCGCGGCGCCGATCGTTGCCGGCGAACGCCTGCCGTTCATGCATGTGCTGGGGCGGGTGCTGCCCCACGGCTGTGGGCTGGCGCTGGGCTCGATCGGCTTCGGGACCATCGCCACCTTCATCACCCTGTATTACGCCACCCGACATTGGGACAACGCCGTGCTCTGCCTGAGCCTGTTCGGTGCCTGTTTCATTGGCGCGCGCCTGCTGTTCGGTAACCTGATCAATCGCCTCGGCGGCTTTCGCGTGGCGATTGCCTGCCTGTCGGTCGAAACCCTTGGCCTGTTGCTGTTGTGGCTGGCCCCAGACGCACACTGGGCATTGGCAGGCGCGGCGTTGAGCGGCTTCGGCTTCTCGCTGGTGTTCCCGGCGCTGGGGGTGGAAGCGGTGAATCTAGTGCCCGCCTCCAGCCGTGGCGCGGCAGTTGGCGCTTACTCGCTGTTCATCGACTTGTCACTGGGGATCACCGGGCCGTTGGCGGGCGCCATCGCAGCCGGATTCGGCTTTGCCTCGATTTTCCTGTTCGCCGCCCTCGCCGCCTTGAGCGGTTTGATGCTCAGCGTCTATCTGTACCGACAGTCGCCACTGCACCTGAACGAAAAGTATCGTGAGGAACGCGAAGCAAGCTAGAAGTCGACTTTACCGCGCCCGGCCTTGATCGAGCCGCGTTTGGTTTTTGACTCCAGCCGACGCTTCTTCGAGCCCAGGGTCGGCTTGGTCGGGCGACGCTTCTTTTCAACCTTGGTGGCGCTGAGGATCAACTCGGTCAGACGCGCCAGCGCATCGGCGCGGTTGGCTTCCTGCGTGCGGTATTGCTGGGCCTTGATGATGATCACGCCGTCGCTGGTGATCCGACTGTCACGCAGCGCCAGCAAGCGTTCCTTGTAGAACTCCGGCAAGGATGACGCCGGAATATCGAAGCGCAGGTGCACCGCGCTGGAGACCTTGTTGACGTTCTGCCCACCCGCGCCTTGCGCGCGAATGGCGGTCAATTCGATCTCGGCATCCGGCAGATGCACGTTGTTGGAAATCACCAGCATGGAAAAGCGTGTCCGCGTTAGGGGTGCATCAGGATACCCGAATAGCCTGAAGGAGATGACAGACCATTGTGGGAGCGAGCCTGCTCGCGATGACGACGGCACATGCAGCATCAATGTGACTGACAAACCGCAATCGCGAGCAGGCTCGCTCCCACAGGGTTTTGTATGAACCCCATAAACAACAAACCCGGCACATGGCCGGGTTTGTCGTTTCTGTTTTCTGCGTTACTTCACAGCAGAAGCCGCAGCATTCAACGCGTGCTGAGCACTGCGCTTGTTCTTGATGTTGTAGCAGCCCCACATGAACAGGACCCACACCGGAATCGCGTACACCGAGACCTGGATGCCCGGGATCATCAGCATGATGCACAGGATGAAGGCCACGAACGCCAGGCAGATGTAGTTGCCGTACGGGTACCACAGCGCCTTGAACAGCGGCGTTTGTCTGGTGCGGTTCATGTGCTGGCGGAACTTGAAGTGCGAGAAGCTGATCATCGCCCAGTTGATCACCAGCGTTGCAACCACCAGCGACATCAGCAGTTCCAGCGCATGCTGCGGGATCAGGTAGTTCATCACCACGGCGACGAAGGTTACCGCGGCCGAGGCCAGGATCGAACGCACCGGTACGCCGCGCTTGTCGATCTTCGCCAGGCCTTTCGGGGCATCGCCCTGTTCAGCCATGCCCAGCAACATGCGGCTGTTGCAGTAAGTGCCGCTGTTGTACACCGACAGCGCAGCAGTCAGTACCACGAAGTTGAGGATGTGCGCCGCGGTGTTGCTGCCCAGCATCGAGAACACCTGAACGAACGGGCTGCCGCTATAGGCATCGCCGGAGGCATTCAGACTCACCAGCAAGCTGTCCCACGGAGTCAGCGACAGCAGAACCACCAGTGCGCCGATGTAGAAAATCAGGATCCGGTAGATCACCTGATTAATGGCTTTCGGGATCACGGTTTTCGGCTTGTCGGCTTCTGCTGCGGTGAAACCGAGCATTTCCAGACCGCCGAAGGAGAACATGATGATCGCCATGGCCATCACCAGACCACTGACGCCATTCGGGAAGAACCCGCCGTGTTCCCACAGGTTGGTCACCGAGGCTTGCGGGCCGCCATGGCCGCTGACCAGCAGGTAACTGCCCAGGGCAATCATGCCGACAATCGCCACGACCTTGATGATCGCGAACCAGAACTCCGCTTCACCAAAGACTTTGACGTTAGCCAGGTTGATCGCATTGATCATCACGAAGAACGCTGCAGCCGAGACCCAGGTCGGGACATCCGGCCACCAGTAGTGCACGTATTTGCCGACCGCCGTCAGCTCCGACATGCCCACCAGGATGTACAGGATCCAGCAGTTCCAGCCCGACAGGAAGCCGGCGAAACCGCCCCAGTACTTGTGCGCAAAGTGGCTGAACGAGCCGGCCACCGGTTCTTCAACGATCATTTCGCCCAGTTGGCGCATGATCATGAAAGCGATGAAGCCACAGATTGCGTAGCCGAGGATCATCGACGGGCCGGCCGATTTCAGTACACCGGCAGAGCCCAGGAACAATCCGGTACCGATCGCGCCACCGAGGGCGATCAGTTGAATATGGCGATTTTTCAGGCCGCGTTGAAGCGTACCTGAATGCGAGTTTTGTCCACTCATTAAAAGGGTCTCACGCAAGGTTTGATAATGTTCGTTAAGACGTTGCCGCTCGGATCAGGATCAAGCAGCGCGGATCAAACCCCAGCGCAGGCACCAGGAGTTCAGCGTTTTTTTACTGGTCATGCGTCACCTGTTTGTTTTTATCTGTGACGAAATCGAACCCGACACGCTTGTGGCGCGGCGGAGTTAACAAAGCGGATAGCCTTGAGTTTGCGCATTTACGCAGGGAGGTCACAGTTAAAACGCGGCGCATTGTACACCTGTAACCCCCTGCTGCCAGACACCGCTGAATCAGCGTGTCGTTTGCCGGGATTGCCTGTGTCCGCCTCGAGTGGTTCGGGCGGCTGCAAAAAAAGGCTCAGACCTTTGCGGGTCGTTGACGGGGGCGATGGAACAATCGCCCCTCGAAGAGAGATGAAAATGACTCACGGCGTTCATTGCGCCTCCTTCTTGTTATGCACCTGCACGACAGGCATGGGCGCATCTCACCGCTGAAACCGTCTTGAAACAAGYGGACCAGACCCCTGCAAACCACACTACCGAGCGCCAATCGGAAGCTTTTCCTTACAACCCTCACATCAACCCGAATCCATGGCGCAGAACGCGGCTTTTCGTAAATCTTCCTTTACGAGGCGTAACGTATTTTTTCCACAACAGATCTTTCTGAAGGTCGCCTGCAAATTGACGGCAGCCCCATTCCTACCGATGAAACCAAGTTAGTATTTTGTTTTTTATTGAAAAAACAGACACCGAAAAACGGAATAAAAATTTCATAAAAGTCGAATTTAAATTTTAAATTGTATTTTAAAAACTACTGAACTAGGTTTCCAACCACTTGCCAGACCGTGAAGTCCCGCAAGTAAGCGGCAACTTTTTTCAGTCGCCATGATTTATTCATGCAC
>NZ_JBFTLU010000146.1:0-9404 GCF_056396605.1 Pseudomonas sp. 05T35 | reverse complement strand
CCTTCCATCCTGGGCCTCGGGCCTGCCAGTGACTTTAAGCCAGCTGGGTTATTGCTTGGGGTTATTACTGATCGCGCCGCTGGGTGACCGACTGGAGAATCGCCACTTGTTGATGACGACACTGGCAGTGGCTGCCCTGGCGTTGATGGGGGCGGGGCTGGCGGCCAATGGCGCGACCTTTTTTCTGGCGTGCCTGTGCATCGGTGCTTCGGCAATTGCGGTGCAACTGATCGTCGTATTGGCGGCTTCGATGGTGGTGGCGCAGCGGCGCGGCGTTGTTGTCGGACGCGTGACCGCCGGCCTTTTATCAGGCATCTTGTTGGCATGGCCGGTGGCGAGCCTGGTCGACGAATTGCTGGATTGGCGCGTAGTGTTTTTGGGCGATGGGCTTCTGATCACCATGCTGGCGCTAGCTCTGCGATGGACACTGCCCCATCGCCAGCCAGTCGAGATGCTGACCTATCCTGCACTGATCGGCTCGTTGTGGCCCCTGTGGCGTCGTCACTCAGAACTACGGCGACGTGCCATCTGCCAGGCGTTGCTGTTCGGTGTATTCAGCCTGTTCTGGGTCAGTGCCCCCCAAATACTGCGCAGCCACTATGGTCTCGACAGCATCGCACTGGCAATGTTTGGTCTTGTAGGCGTCGGTGGTGCCCTAGCGGCTCCACTGGCCGGCTGGCTGGCAGACCCGTGGGCATGCCCGCTCAACCGCTTTGATCGGCAGCCTAATAGTTAGCGTTAGTTGCCTCGGCTGGGCGACTAAGGATTCGGTGCCGATACTAACGGTCTGTGCGTTTTGCATCAGTGCGGGCGTACAGGCTTGCCATGTAATTTCCCAGCGTCGAGTCATGTCTCTCGATCTACAAGCGTCTAATCGTTTAAACAGCCTATATATCGCCACATTTTTTATCGGCGGTGCTGCGGGCTCTGCCAGTGCCTCACCGCTGTTTTTAAGCGGATGGTACTGGCCAGGGGCGGTGGGTGGCGTATCAGCATCGTTGGGCTTTGTATTGTGCCTCTGGCTCAGCCGCTGATCGCCACCCGTCAAACTAATCAGTGCGCCAACGGCAATTTTGGGAAGTGCTCCTCTAGAACGTCGGGGCGGTAACCGGCAGCATCAAACAGTTTCATAGGTCTGCCCTAATGGCGTGGTGTGTTCGATGAGAACATGCTGAGAGAGGGCAGGGTGTGCCAGACGCCGTCAGATGCGGAATTTCACGTTCCTGATCTGAGGTTCTGGCGGTCGCTCAGGAATGGACCGCTATGCGAGCAGTCTGGCAGAACTGGTTTATCTGGAACGTCTTACCAATTTGAACTGCCAACAGACAGATCAGCGTCGGCCGGGTCGTTGACGCTCACTGCGCCAGTATTACCGTCGTGGCTGATGTACGGGTAGTTTCCTGTCGGTGGAACTGGAAAATCCTGTTCGTTTCCGTAGTCAAATATCCTGCTTTGTCCAAGGTGGTCCGTAATTTTCCAGGCTCCCATAATCACGCCTCCATCGGACGTGTACTGGATTTGCGCCGTAGGATACCCATCCAGGCAATAGAGGTGAGTCTAAAATCGTCAGGTGGGAGTCACTTTTTAAAGAGTTGCACTCGTTGGATTCAGAAAAATACGATAATTGCTTAAAGCTTCTCCTCGATACCAATATTAAATTTTCAGCTGATAACGTCATAGAAGATACGCTTGACTCTTCATTGGTATATTTACTTTCAGATGCAAAGAGTGAGTACGACTACGGTGTTCGCTTGAAGCAAAACCTTCTTGAGAAATTTTGTACATTTTCCAATTCACTGGGAAATGCCGAGAGCTATTGTTCAGTGCTGAAGTATTTTGTTGAATCTGTCAGACGGTCTGATGCCCACAACTATTACATAATGGAAGCAGGGAATTGATAATGATGGATAACAATAGGTATGCACACGGACGATACCCAATGCTGAGTGAAATATTAAATAGTGAAAAGATAATGGAGTCCAATCCACGTGAACTTTGGAGCCTGACGATAAGCTGAAATCTTTTCGCTTTAGGAGGGCTGTAGTGCCCGCAGCCCCTAATGCGTCCAGTAACGCTCTAACTCAACGTAATTATTCTGTCAGTCAATCTAAACGGCGACATAGGTAGGCTTGGGTTTGATACGGGAACTCAATAGTTTCACGCCCGCGCAAGGACGGATGGGTTTGGATCAGGCTCTGCAACTGCTCGTTAACTTTCGCCTTCTCGGCGGGAGGTAGAGCGGCGATGAAGCTCACCGACAGGAAGCGGTCAATGATGACATTCTTGGCACTTCCTGCATGCGTGTATTGAAAGCAGGTCAGTTCGGGGGTAGAGAAGTAGTACCCTGTGAATGGCAATCGCCAGTCCCCGGTATGGAAGCGTGGAGTATCGCCTTCGTACGGACTAATGATGTCAGTGATGGCCGCCACCCAGTCCACCGACTCATCGCGTACGTTCCAGATCAGTCCTAGTCGGCCATTTGGTTTGAGCACTCTGTGAATCTCGGCGAGAGCCGTTTCATTCGCAAACCAATGGAAGGCTTGGGCGCATATCACTGCCTCCGCTGCTCCAGATCCGAACGGAATAGATTCGGCCGTTCCCTCCAGGATCCTGATGTCCGGTAGATTATTGACAAACTCGGTTCGCATGGCCTCGACAGGCTCGACTGCAACGACATCGATCTCCATGGATTTCAACATTCGAGTGAATTTGCCGGTGCCGGCCCCTAAATCAATGACCGTCGATCCTGGATGGATGTCTAGTGCTTCTCTTAGCCATGTATGTAGTTCTATTGGATAGCTCGGTCGACCCTTGGCATAGGTATTGGCTTGCGCTGAGAAACCGAGCTGAGCAGTCTTTTGAATACCTGCCATGAGTAGCGACCCTCGTTGTGAATGTAGTGGAGCTTAGCTGGTGCAAAGTGTTTTGTGTGCAACCAGATTTCTCGGTTTGGGCAAGAATCAAACTTCAACGGAAATTGCTGCGCGGCGCACTATGCTTATTTCTCTAAGGAACATGGAGCTCAGGTATGGCCATTTATGAGGAAGTGCTGGAGTGGGCGGGAAGGTTGCCACTATGGCGTCAGGATGCCAGGCGCGTGCTTTTCAGAGCTGCACCCGGCGGAGTCTGCCGCTCAACGGGACGACGTTGTTGTCTGGCGTGGGCAGTGGCCGGCCTGCTAATCCCATGCCTTCGCTCACCAGTACCGCATCCTGTAACAGGCACAGGTTGGACGGGGTATCCAGGCCCCGGGCGAGCACGGTGACTTGGGCTGTTTGCAGGTTGCAGCTCAGCAGTCGACCGGTGAATCGGCTAAAGCCTCCATGGAGTGGTTCGCCGTTCCAGTCCGGTGGTAAGGGTTGCTGCAGGCGGTCGCAGAGTTCCAGGACCAGCACGTTCCCCTTCGGACACAACGCCAGTCCGGTGGGCAGTTGCAGGCCGCGAATCAGGATGTCGATCTGCCCGCTGGCCGGCCAGACCCGAATCACCTGGCCTGCCTTGTCGGAAAAGTCGATGCCCTTGCGCGTCGGGTCGCCTTGTAGTTCTCCGGAGAACAGGCTGATCAGCACGGCGTCTGTCGCCGGTTCGTACACCAGAGTCACGGGAACGGCTTCCTGGCCCTGGTCCAGTTCGGGCAGTTGGACCAGCACGCGCTCGTCCTGGCCGGTCGTGAACTCCACCAACTGATTGGTATCGGGTTTGACGGCCAGCCAACTGCGGCGGGTCGGGTGGTAACACAGCGCATTCAGATTGCCATGGCTGTGAAATACCGGCTCAGGCGGGGTGTATTGCAGGTCCAGCAGTTTGGAACCTTCGACGTAATCGGTCTGGCTGACCAGACAGCGCCCGTCACCGCGGGCGATGTCCGACAGTCCCATGATTTCATCGCGCAGCATGCGGGCCTGCATGTTCATGGCGCGAAAACCTTGCGCGAGTATTTCGCCGGGCAGGTAGGTGCCGGGCTTGTGTGGATCCGGTCGCAGTCGACTGATACGGCCGCTGAAGGGCTGGTCCGGCAGGCCGGAGCCGGCTTCGGTCAGCAGCAGGCTGCCATCGGCCTGCACACAAACGCCCCGAGGGTTAAGCAAGCCTTCGGCGATGATCGTACTCGGGCGCAGGGTTTCGCGCGGCTGCTCAGGAATATGAAGGGGAACGGGCATAGGGCTTCTCTCCATGGACAAGGGATGGACGCGGTTACTGCGGCGGTTGCCACGGTTCGCCGGTGAGATAGGCCCGGAGCAGCGCCCGCTGGCAGGGCGACATCGAGCGCACCACGGGCATGAACAGGGTGGTGCCTTTGTAGGCGTCCGAGGTTCGGGCGAGGATGGGGTTCTTGGCGGCCATGATCGCGTCGGGCTGATTGAGCGGGATGTAGCGCGACATGGCGGGGAAGGCCAGGTAATGAAAACGCAGGACGTTCGGATACATCAGCGGCCAGGTGATGGTAGTGCCCTTGGGGATGCCGAAGTCGGTCTGTGCGTATTTGCGAAAGCTGGTGAAGTAGCCACCGCTTGCAAGACCGTTGACTGTGTAAGTCAGCGCGACAAAACCCGCCTGGGCCGCAGTGCCCGGCTTGAGGGTGACGGGGAAACTGACGTCGAGCTGGCCGGCGTTGATGGTCAGCGAGTCAGGAAACTCGAGGAAATTCCAGTACTTCGGATTTTTGTATACCGCAGGGGCACCGGCCTTCAGGTCGATTTCGGTGGCACTGGTGACCGGTCCACCCAGATACCTGACTTGCAGGGTGATCGACAGGCCATTGGGGTAGTCCTCCAGATACACGTTGCGCTGATCGGCATACACCCGATAGGTCGATTCGATTGCGTGCAGCGTGGTTTCGGAAACTGTATTGGGTGCGTTGATGGCCAGCGCTGTGGTCCGCACCGCTTGCTGCTGAGTGGCACTCAAGGGCAGGTCGACGATGCCGCCATACACGTAGTAGTCAAACAACGGGCTGCTTGCCGGGTCGAGGGTGGTCAGGGTGGTGGTGCCGGCGCTGATCGTGACGGGGCCGTAATCCGCGTTGGGCCCGATGGGGCTGGTGATGTCGTCCCTGACGGCCCTGAAGGTTTGCTTCGGGATGACGTTCACCATGTCGATGCTCAGGATGCCGCTGTCGCCCAGATCGGCATAGCCCGTGCTCTTGACGCTCTGGTTGACCAGTTGCCGGCCCGGCTGGCAGTTCAGCGGCTCATCGTCGAAGGCCGGGGCCAGCGTCCCGATGACCCGACCGATGCTCGGGTTAGGGGTGTATTTACCGGCGGCGTAATCGGCGTCCAGTTGCTCGGTGGTCATCGTGGGGCACATCTCGAACATGACGAAACGCAGGACGATGCCGGTTGCGCCCGGCGCCTGGATGATCGACCGCAGGCCGCTACTGTTCTGGTTCCAGCTGACAATACTGCTCAGGGGAAAGGTCAACTGAAATGTGCCGCTGGCATGGAAGGAACCGGGCGCATCCATGCTCTCTGGCTCCAGCACCCGTGTCTTGACATCCAGACTGCTGCAGACTGTGTTAGCGCGGATCAGTAGCTGGATGTTGCTGTTGCCGCCAATTTGCAGACCGCCGACAAATATCTGGGTGGTGGTCGAGGAGGTAGGGTCCAGGTCCACCATCATCGGGCCGGAAACGGGCCCTTGTCCGGTCACCGGGTCCACCGAGCCGAGCAGATAGACCGGCTGGCCCACCATGTCGCCGGTGGTGCTGATGCTGCCCGGATTACCCTGGGAACTGATCAAGGCGTTCTGCATGTCGACGACGTGCTGCCCGTAGTGATTCCAGCCGCCGGCAGTGTAGTAGTCGCCCGTGGGCGCGTTGATCATGTTGTTCAACTGATCGTCGGTGTAAGACTGGGCTCCCGGCGCCAGGGTCGAGGTGGTCAGGTCGAAGAGCGGCCAGTGATCATTGCCGTCGTAAGGAATGGTGGGGGAGTTGTTCGGCAGGCTGACGTCCGTGCGGATGCCGCCCCAGAAATTCAGTCGTGGTCCATTGAGAATGCTCATGATCTATTCCTTGTCCTTGGTGGTTTTGCCGACAGGCGCATTGGCGAATTTGAACAGGTAGGAGAAATCGGACTTGTAGGGGCTCTTGACCGGCGTCGCCATGGAGTGGCAATTCATGCAACTGCTGTTGGGCTGGATGTAACTCTCCATGGTCACGTTGGCCGAGAGTGCCGGTGTCGGCTGGCCGAGTGGATTACTGGGGTTGTCCGGCATCAGCGGACGCTGGGTGGTGATGAGTTGGTAATACTTCAACACGCTTCTTTGCAGGCCCGGGTCGGTACGGTAATTGGTGTTGACGGCGTTGGTGACCTCGGCAATCGGGGTGACCCGGTTCAGCGGGTTCGGGGTCTGGAACGTGGTGCCGGGTTTGGGCACGCAGACCAGCTGTGTACCCTGAGTCTGCCAGTCGCACGGCGACTGGTTGAGGGTGACGACGGGCGCGGCGGGGTTGAAGTAAGAGTAGGTCATGCCGGCTGTTGGCTGATCGACCCATTGACCATGCACCAGCTCCTTGGGCGGAACGTTGTCGATCTGCTCGAAAGTCGACCAGATCCACTGCGGATAGCCGTTTACCTTGGTGATGATATGCAGGCCCACCAGGCCCAGGTAGGCTTCGGTGACACCGGTGCGCTGGCCCTGGTCGTTGAACGTGGCCACGCGCGCCAGCATGGTCAGGTAGCGGCTGGCATTGTCGTTGGGGGTGAGGATGCGCCAGCTCGACTTGACCTCGATGACCCCGTTGGGGAAGTTGATGTTATTGGCTTTGGAAACGATATCGGCGTTATAGAAACTGTTGTTGACGATGTAGTCGTAGGACGTCTCGTTGGCCGAGATGTCGTAGTAGGTCGGGTTACCCGCCTGGTCGATCAGCCAGCCGCCAACGGCCTGGTCGACGGCATTCACCTGGGTGCTGTTCTTCAGCGCGGCGATGTTGATGATGCCCAGGCTTTTGGCGGTCTGCGGGGTATTCCACGGGCCAGGATTGGCGCCCCTCGGCAGAAAGATTTCCTCCACGGTCTTGTAGGTCTGCCAGACGGTGTAGCCGGGATCCCCAGGCTGTTTGCTACAGTCGGGATCACCGCGCTGCCCGTTCTGTGCAGGCCAGTTCAAGGCGATGAACATCTGCCAGCTGTATTGATCGAACTGGTCCTGGCTGGCGGTGGCGGTCGGCGCAGTGCTGGGGGGCTGGCAACTCAGGTTGCTGGACTGCGTCGACGGCCTGACCTGTTCCCGGGCCAGGGCCTGCTCCTGGGGTAAGCCCGACAGACTGGCCAGGCCCACTGATATCACGCAGAGACGGAGTGTGGTTTTCATGGCGATCCTTCGTCGTTATTCAGGGTTTGCGCTGCATCAGCTTGTTCCACTGCGCCTTTTGGCCGTTGCTCTGTGACGCCGGTGGCTCGAACAATTGGCAGGGCGGCGGATTCGCCGGGCACATGGCGGCCACTCGCGCCCAGGTCTGGGCCGGGTCCGGTTTGGCGATGCGGAAATGGGTGTAGTTCTGGCTGACGATGGGCGCATTGGCGACGCTGGTGTCCCCCGAAAAAAAGAACGATTGGGGATGCCGATAGGGCGGTTGTCCCGTCGGCTTTTTGAAAAAGGCATAGCCGAACAGGATCGGACCTTGCGGTGATTCGAGGTCCAGCGCGTAGGCCTGCACGCTGCCATCGAGGTTTTTGCTGCGTTCGGCGCTGTAGGGCAGGTGCTGGATGAAGTCTTGCCGTGGCGGATGATTCATTGGCGAAAACATGCAACAGGCCGGCATGTCTTTGGGGCGGTCTTGCGGATAGGTCAGGAAGTACGCCTTGTTGCCCAGGGATACGAACGAGCAGGTGTAGTTGTTGTTCTTGATCGGGAAAATCGGCAGACAGTATTTTTCGTAGTGCTCCATCATGGCGCCGAAGCCGTCGCCATCCGCCGGTATATAGGCAGTGTCGTAGTAGCTGGTTCCGCGAGAAACGGTGTAGTCCGCCGGGGTCAGGGTGGTGGGTGGATTGCTGTAGGGCGGCGGGTTTTTCTCGTAGTTGTGCATCACCCGGTACATGGTCCAGTCGCTGATCCAGAACGCCGGGAAAAACGGATCGGAAGGCTCGCCCGGTGCTCGTGTGGCGATGCAGTTGCCGTTCTGTTCATTGCACCCCTTGGTGTTGTGCACCCCCATGGTGAAGTACACGGCGCCGTTGTCCTGGGCGAAAAGCGGCGGGCTGAACAGCAGGATCAGCAGCAATAACCGGTTCAAGAGGCTGGTTTTCATAAGTCACTCCTTCGAACTCGAAAATTCCCGGGTCACCCCGTGGGAGCGAGCTTGCTCCCACGGGGGGTAGCTCTACGGTCAGAGGTTGTTGTAATCGCTCATATTGAGTGTTTTGGGTGGATAGTTGCGCTTGACCAGCTTCTTGGCCCACAGCTCCAATATGGCGCGTCGGCTTTGCGACATGTCTCGGGTGATGGGCATCGCCAGCGTGCTTTCGTCCTGGTTCTCCTTGCTGATTAGAATGATCAACTGGTCGACGGCACCTTCCACGCGCGTGCGCGAATCGAGGGGCATGTACTTGTTCATGATGGGGTAGAGGTAATAGAAGGACTGCAGGACCTTCGGAAAGATGAAGGTGTTCCACAACTTTTCCGGGGCTTGCGTGGAGGTGCACATGCCGTTCCAGGTATCGATGAAGTCCTGTTGCAACTTCATGTCCAACGGCAGGACCCGCAGCGGCGCAAGGAAGTCGACGTAGGCCTGGCTGAGCGGGAAGCTGAAGGGGATGGCCGGGTCGTCGTCGCCCACCTTCACGAAGAAGCGCAGGGTGGGGAAGCCTGGCGCCACGCCTGTGTAGCCCAGCTCGGCGATGCCTTGGTCATTGGTGGTGATGACGGTATAGGAGCAAACCACCTTCGTTCCCTGATCGTCGTTCAGTGTGCCGGTGACTGTTTTGGCATTGTCCAGGGACAGGCAGGGACGCAGGTTGACTGCGATCGGTTTGCCGGAAACGAGGAAATCTTGATAGCCGATCGGGTTGCCGCTGGGTTTGGGCACGTCCTCCAAGGCGGTCAGTCGTCGGCCGCTGCCGGTGCTGCGGTAGTGGATGACCGGCTCAGCGTCGATGAACTGGGGCAGGTTGGCCGTGTTCTTTGCGCGGTCCGTCGGGTTGTCATAGAACAGGGTGAAGTTGGCCGTGTTGCTGAACGCCAGATAGTAGTCGCTGCTGGTCACCATGTAGGGGTTGCCATATTCGGCCACCCACAGTGTGGTGTTGGCGGCCGGCTGACCATTGTTCTGCACCATGATATGCAGTGTCTTGTGATCACCGACATCAATGAAGCTGCCGCTTTCGACCACCTCGGCGGTCCACGTCTGCTGGATGGCGGCGCGGGTGGGGGGAGCGCCGTTCTTGCCCAGCTGACGT
>NZ_JBFTLU010000145.1:0-11099 GCF_056396605.1 Pseudomonas sp. 05T35 | reverse complement strand
GGCTGCGGCTCTTATTTTGAAGAAATGAGACAAGCAGGGGCATCCGGGCTGGTACCCGGACTATCAGCGTGATCCTAAGTGGCTTGTTTTGGTCGCTGCATTCGGACTTCTGCAAGCTTGCTCGGTGTCTTCGCCGATGGTGTTCCCCTAACCGAGGGTGACCAAGCATGCAAGAAAGCGTGATGCAGCGCATGTGGAACAGCGGCTATCTTTCAGGTGGTAACGCTGCCTATGTGGAAGAGCTTTATGAGCTCTACCTGCACGACCCTAACGCTGTGCCAGAAGAGTGGCGCACCAAATTTCAGACGTTGCCCGCTGACGGCAACGCTGCCACCGATGTATCGCACTCGACGATTCGCGATCATTTCGTGCTGCTGGCAAAGAACCAGCGCCGCGCCCAACCGGTTTCCGCCGGCAGCGTGAGCAGTGAGCACGAGAAGAAGCAAGTTGAAGTACTGCGACTGATCCAGGCCTACCGGATGCGTGGCCACCAGGCAGCCCAGCTTGACCCGCTGGGGCTGTGGCAGCGTCCTGCACCTGCAGACCTGTCGATCAATCATTACGGCTTGACCAATGCCGATCTTGATACGACCTTCCGTGCCGGCGACCTGTTCATCGGCAAAGAGGAAGCGAGCCTACGCGAAATTCACGAAGCGTTGCAGCAGACATATTGCCGCACCATCGGCGCTGAATTTACCCACATCGTCGATTCCGAGCAGCGCCAGTGGTTCCAGCAGCGTCTGGAAGGTGTGCGCGGTCGTCCGGTGTATTCGGCCGACATCAAGAGCCACCTGCTCGAGCGCGTCACCGCAGGCGAAGGTCTGGAAAAATACCTGGGTACCAAATACCCGGGCACCAAGCGTTTCGGCCTGGAAGGCGGCGAAAGCCTGATTCCGATGCTTGACGAGCTGATCCAGCGCTCCGGTTCCTACGGCACCAAGGAAATCGTTATCGGCATGGCCCACCGTGGCCGTCTGAACGTGCTGGTCAACACCTTCGGCAAGAACCCGCGAGAGCTGTTCGACGAGTTCGAAGGCAAGAAGAAGGTCGAGCTGGGTTCCGGTGACGTTAAATATCACCAGGGCTTCTCCTCCAACGTAATGACCACAGGCGGCGAAGTCCACCTGGCCATGGCGTTCAACCCGTCCCACCTGGAAATCGTTTCGCCAGTGGTCGAGGGTTCGGTCCGTGCCCGTCAGGATCGTCGTAACGATCCGACCGGTGAGAAAGTCCTGCCGATTTCCATCCACGGTRACGCGGCATTCGCCGGTCAGGGCGTGGTCATGGAAACCTTCCAGATGTCGCAGACTCGCGGCTTCCGGACGGGCGGTACTGTTCACATCGTGATCAACAACCAGGTTGGCTTCACCATCAGCAACCCGGAAGACTCGCGTTCCACCGAGTACGCCACCGACGTTGCGAAAATGATCCAGGCGCCGATCCTCCATGTGAATGGTGATGATCCGGAAGCCGTATTGTTCGTGACCCAGCTGGCTATCGACTACCGCATGCAGTTCAAGCGTGACGTGGTGATCGACCTGGTCTGCTACCGTCGTCGCGGCCACAACGAAGCGGACGAGCCAAGCGGCACCCAGCCTCTGATGTATCAGCAGATCACCAAGCAGCGCACCACGCGTGAGCTGTATGCCGATCGTCTGACCCAGAGCGGTGTGCTTGACGTTGCACGTGTTCAGGCGAAAGTCGACGAATACCGCAACGCGCTGGACAACGGCCTGCACGTAGTGAAAAGCCTGGTCAAGGAACCGAACAAAGAGCTGTTCGTCGACTGGCGTCCGTACCTGGGCCACGCCTGGACTGCGCGTCACGACACCACGTTCGATCTGAAGACCCTGCAAGAGCTGTCTGCCAAGCTGCTGGAAATCCCGGAAGGTTTCGTGGTTCAGCGCCAGGTTGCGAAGATCTACGAAGACCGTCAGAAAATGCAAGCCGGCGGCCTGCCGATCAACTGGGGTTACGCCGAAACCAYGGCGTACGCGACCCTGGCGTTCGAAGGTCACCCGATTCGCATGACCGGCCAGGACATCGGCCGCGGTACGTTCTCGCACCGCCATGCGGTATTGCACAACCAGAAAGACGCGGGCACCTACATCCCGTTGCAACACCTGTACGAAGGCCAGCCACGTTTCGACCTGTACGATTCGTTCCTGTCCGAAGAAGCCGTACTGGCGTTCGAATACGGCTACTCCACCACCACGCCTGACGCGCTGGTGATCTGGGAAGCCCAGTTCGGCGACTTTGCCAACGGTGCCCAGGTGGTTATCKACCAGTTCATCACTAGCGGTGAGCACAAGTGGGGCCGTCTGTGCGGTCTGACCATGTTGCTGCCACACGGTTATGAAGGTCAGGGTCCGGAGCACTCTTCGGCTCGTCTGGAGCGTTACCTGCAGCTGTGCGCCGAGCACAACATTCAGGTGTGCATGCCGACTACGCCGGCCCAGATCTACCACTTGCTGCGTCGCCAGGTGATTCGTCCCCTGCGCAAACCACTGGTAGTGCTGACTCCGAAGTCGCTGCTGCGTCACAAGCTGGCCATCTCGACCCTGGAAGATCTGGCCGAAGGTTCGTTCCAGACCGTTATCCCGGAAATCGATGCGCATGATCCGAAAAAGGTCACTCGTCTCGTGCTGTGTAGCGGCAAGGTCTACTACGACCTGCTGGAAAAACGCCGTGCCGAAGGTCGTGATGACATCGCCATCGTGCGTCTTGAGCAGTTGTACCCATTCCCTGAGGACGACTTGATTGAAGTCCTGGCTCCTTATTCCAACCTCAAACACATCGTTTGGTGCCAGGAAGAGCCGATGAACCAGGGTGCCTGGTACTGCAGTCAGCATCACATGCGTCGCATCGTTGGCGGTCACAACAAGTCTCTCGTACTCGAGTACGCGGGCCGTGACGCTTCTGCTGCACCTGCATGTGGTTATGCATCGATGCACGCCGAACAGCAGGAAAAACTGCTGCAAGACGCCTTTACTGTTTAACGCCTTCGCGCACCTGAAACCGAATTTAAGGAACCACAGACAATGGCTATCGAGATCAAAGCCCCCACTTTCCCGGAATCGGTTGCCGATGGCACCGTTGCCACCTGGCACAAAAAACCGGGCGACGCGGTCAAGCGCGACGAACTGATCGTCGACATCGAAACCGATAAAGTCGTACTGGAAGTGTTGGCTACCGCTGATGGCGTTCTGGGCGCTATCGTCAAGAACGAAGGCGACACCGTTCTGTCCGACGAAGTCCTGGGCTCCATCGGAGAGGGCAGTGCTGTTGCCGCCGCTCCAGCCGCTGCTGCTGCTGCGCCTGCACAGGCTGCTGCTTTGTCCGTTGTTGGCGAAGATGATCCTGTTGCTGCACCAGCTGCTCGCAAGCTGGCTGAAGAAAGCGGCATCAACATCGCTTCCGTTGCCGGTACTGGCAAAGGCGGTCGTGTGACCAAGGAAGACGTGGTTGCAGCCGTTGCTGCCAAGAAAGCCGCTCCGGCTGCCGCGCCTGCCAAGGCCGCTGCCCCGGCTGCCGCTGCTCCTGTGTTCGCTGCTGGCGACCGCACCGAGAAGCGCGTGCCGATGACCCGCGTGCGTGCAACCGTGGCCAAGCGCCTGGTTGAAGCACAGTCGAACATGGCGATGCTGACGACCTTCAACGAAGTCGACATGACTGAAGTCATGGCCCTGCGTTCGAAGTACAAGGACCTGTTCGAGAAGTCCCACAACGGCGTGCGCCTGGGCTTCATGTCGTTCTTCGTGAAAGCGGCCACCKAAGCGCTGAAACGCTTCCCGGCTGTCAACGCTTCCATCGACGGCGGCGACATCGTCTACCACGGCTACGCTGACGTCGGCGTTGCTGTGTCCAGCGACCGTGGCCTGGTGGTGCCGGTTCTGCGTAACGCCGAACTGATGAGCCTGGCTGAAATCGAAGGCGGCATTGCCAACTTCGGCAAGAAGGCTCGCGACGGCAAGCTGACCATCGACGAAATGACTGGTGGCACGTTCACCATCACCAACGGTGGTACATTCGGCTCGATGATGTCGACCCCGATCGTCAACCCGCCGCAAGCGGCTATCCTGGGCATGCACAACATTCTGCAGCGTCCAATGGCGATCAACGGTCAGGTTGTTATCCGTCCGATGATGTACCTGGCTCTGTCCTACGATCACCGCTTGATCGACGGCAAAGAAGCTGTGACCTTCCTGGTTACCATCAAGAACCTGCTGGAAGACCCGGCTCGTCTGCTGCTGGATATCTGATTTCGTTGCACGGGCCGCTCAGCGATGAACGGCCCATCTGTAATGACCAGCTTCGTCCCACGACGGTCCCCTGAACGGGATCGTCCGGTTTGATTCGAGAAGGAATGACACATGACTCAGAAATTCGACGTGGTAGTGATTGGTGCGGGCCCTGGCGGCTACGTAGCTGCCATTAAAGCGGCGCAACTTGGCCTTTCGACTGCCTGCATCGAGAAATACACCGATAAAGAGGGCAAGCTGGCCCTCGGCGGTACTTGCCTGAACGTCGGCTGCATTCCGTCCAAGGCGCTGCTGGACAGCTCCTGGAAGTTTCACGAAGCTCAAGACGGCTTCGCGATCCACGGCATCAACCACGCTGGCGTGACCATGGACGTGCCAGCAATGGTCGGCCGCAAGGCTAACATCGTCAAAGGCCTGACCTCTGGCGTTGCCACCCTGTTCAAAGCCAACGGCGTGACCTCCCTGCAAGGCCACGGCAAACTGCTGGCCGGCAAGAAAGTCGAACTGACCAAGCCTGACGGCAGCGTCGAAATCATCGAAGCCGAGAACGTGATTCTCGCTTCGGGCTCGCGTCCGATCGACATTCCACCGGCTCCGGTTGACCAGAAAGTCATCGTCGATTCGACGGGCGCACTGGAATTCCAATCGGTTCCAAAACGTCTGGGCGTGATCGGCGCTGGCGTGATCGGCCTGGAACTGGGTTCGGTATGGTCCCGTCTGGGCGCTCAAGTGACTGTCCTGGAAGCCCTGGACACGTTCCTGATGGCTGCTGACACCGCCGTTTCCAAAGAAGCGCTGAAAACCCTGACCAAACAAGGTCTGGACATCAAGCTGGGCGCGCGCGTTACCGGTTCCAAAGTCAACGGCGAAGAAGTCGTGGTGACCTACACCGACGCCAACGGCGAACAGACCATCACCTTCGACAAGCTGATCGTAGCCGTTGGTCGCCGTCCAGTGACCACCGATCTGCTGGCTGCCGATAGCGGCGTGACCATCGACGAGCGTGGCTTCATCTTCGTTGACGACCAGTGCGCGACCAGCGTTCCGGGCGTTTATGCGATCGGTGACGTGGTTCGCGGCATGATGCTGGCGCACAAGGCCTCGGAAGAGGGCATCATGGTTGTCGAGCGCATCAAGGGCCATAAAGCCCAGATGAACTATGACCTGATCCCTTCGGTTATTTATACTCACCCGGAAATTGCATGGGTGGGTAAAACCGAGCAGGCCTTGAAAGCTGAAGGCGTTGAAGTTAACGTCGGCACTTTCCCGTTCGCAGCCTCTGGCCGTGCCATGGCAGCCAACGATACCGGCGGTTTCGTCAAAGTGATCGCCGATGCCAAGACTGACCGCGTATTGGGCGTCCACGTGATTGGCCCGAGCGCAGCAGAACTGGTACAGCAGGGCGCAATCGGCATGGAATTCGGCACTAGCGCCGAAGACCTGGGCATGATGGTTTTCTCCCATCCGACCCTGTCCGAAGCCTTGCACGAAGCAGCTCTGGCAGTGAATGGCGGCGCCATTCACATCGCCAACCGCAAGAAGCGTTAAGACAATAAGAAACCACGGCGGAATGGCCCGTCGTGAGCCTTGCCTGCAAGACTCACCGCGGAAAATCCGCTGGACGCAGTCTTGCGTAGCTGTACCGGGTATCCGGAAAGGCTACGCAAGCAGCAGTCACAGGTGGTGCGGCACTTGAATGAGTGCAGCACCGAATGCGCAGTACCTAACGAAGACGGTAATAAGCATGAATCTTCACGAGTATCAGGGTAAGCAGCTGTTCGCTGAGTACGGCCTGCCAGTATCGACCGGTTACGCGGTAGACACCCCGGAAGCAGCAGCAGAAGCTTGCGACAAAATCGGCGGCAGCGAGTGGGTTGTCAAAGCCCAGGTTCACGCAGGTGGTCGCGGTAAAGCGGGCGGCGTCAAGCTGGTTCGCAGCAAAGAAGACGCTAAAGCATTCGCTCAACAGTGGTTGGGCAAGCGTCTGGTGACTTACCAGACTGATGCCAATGGTCAGCCAGTCACCAAGATCCTGGTTGAATCGTGCACTGATATCGCTAAAGAGCTGTACCTGGGCGCTGTCGTTGACCGTTCGAGCCGTCGCATCGTGTTCATGGCTTCCACCGAAGGTGGCGTGGACATCGAGAAAATCGCTCACGACACCCCTGAGAAAATCCTCAAGGCCACTATCGATCCACTGGTTGGCGCTCAGCCATTCCAGGGTCGCGAGCTGGCATTCCAGCTGGGTCTGGAAGGCAAGCAAGTTGCTCAGTTCGCCAAGATCTTCGTAGGTCTGGCCAAGCTGTTCAAGGATCACGACCTGGCTCTGCTGGAAGTGAACCCGCYGGTGATCAAGGCTGACGGCGATCTGCACTGCCTGGACGCGAAGATCAACATCGACGCCAACGCCATGTACCGTCAGCCTAAGCTGAAGACTTTCCACGATCCGTCGCAAGACGATCCGCGCGAAGCGCACGCTGCCAAGTTCGAACTGAACTACGTAGCCCTGGAAGGCAACATCGGTTGCATGGTCAACGGTGCTGGCCTGGCCATGGGTACCATGGACATCGTCAACCTGCATGGCGGCAAACCAGCCAACTTCCTCGACGTGGGCGGTGGTGCTACCAAAGAACGCGTTACCGAAGCGTTCAAGATCATCCTGTCCGACACTAACGTCGCTGCAGTATTGGTCAACATCTTCGGCGGCATCGTTCGCTGCGACATGATTGCCGAAGGCATCATCGGCGCTGTGAAAGAAGTCGGCGTGAAAATCCCGGTTGTTGTTCGCCTTGAAGGCAACAACGCTGAGCTGGGCGCTAAAGTACTGGCAGAAAGCGGTTTGAACATCATCGCTGCTACCAGCCTGACCGACGCTGCTCAACAAGTCGTTAAAGCTGCGGAGGGCAAATAATGAGCGTCCTGATCAATAAAGACACCAAAGTTATCTGCCAGGGTATTACCGGTTCGCAAGGTAGTTTCCACACCCAGCAAGCCATCGAATACGGCACCAAGATGGTTGGCGGCGTAACTCCAGGCAAAGGCGGCACCGAACACCTGGGCCTGCCAGTGTTCAACACCGTGAAAGATGCTGTAGCTGCCACTGGCGCCACCGCCAGCGTGATCTACGTTCCAGCTCCTTTCTGCAAGGACTCGATCCTGGAAGCAGCATTCGGCGGCATCAAGCTGATCGTTTGCATCACTGAAGGCATTCCTACCCTGGACATGCTGGATGCCAAGGTCAAGTGCGACGAACTGGGCGTGATCCTGATCGGCCCTAACTGCCCAGGCGTGATCACTCCAGGCGAATGCAAGATCGGCATCATGCCAGGTCACATTCACTTGCCAGGCAAGGTCGGTATCGTTTCGCGTTCCGGCACCCTGACCTACGAAGCTGTCAAGCAGACTACTGACGCCGGTTTCGGTCAGTCGACTTGCGTCGGCATCGGTGGTGACCCGATCCCGGGTTCGAACTTCATCGACATCCTGAAGCTGTTCCAGGAAGACCCGAAGACCGAAGCGATCGTCATGATCGGTGAGATCGGCGGTTCGGCTGAAGAAGAAGCGGCTGCCTACATCAAGGCACACGTGACCAAGCCGGTTGTTTCCTACATCGCTGGTGTGACTGCTCCTCCGGGCAAGCGCATGGGCCATGCTGGCGCAATCATCTCTGGCGGCAAAGGCACTGCAGACGAGAAATTCGCTGCTCTGCAAGACGCAGGCGTTAAAACCGTGCGTTCGCTGGCAGACATCGGCAAGGCCCTGGCCGAGCTGACTGGCTGGGCAGTCAAGTAAGCCTCGCGCTTAGCTGACGCTCCACCAGACAAAGGCCACCTTCGGGTGGCCTTTGTCGTTTCTGACGTTTATGTGGGGGAGCGGTGAGGGCCTCATCGCGAGCAGGCTCACTCCCACAGGTTTTATGAGCACTGAGATTCAATGTGGGAGCGAGCCTGCTCGCGATGGCTTACTTACTGTCGACAACCATTTAGATGCAAAAACACGACATGGATATGTCGCGCATCGGATAGTTCGCCCTGTAATAGTGCGTTTGTCAGACAAATTCGTTACGCTAGCCGCCATTTTGCGTTTGCTGCCCACAAGGACGCTGCGCGCTAAACGGGTCAGTCCTATACGGACCGACAGCATTTCCCTCACCCATAAGGGAAATCCCTCTCTAAATTCCGATTCAGTAGTGTGGTATTTCCTTAATGAAAGTGTTGAAAGGCCAGGACATCCTGGCACTCGGCTTTATGACGTTTGCCCTGTTCGTCGGGGCGGGCAACATCATCTTCCCGCCTATCGTCGGTTTGCAGTCCGGGCCTAATGTCTGGATGGCGGCGCTGGGCTTTCTGATCACCGCCGTCGGTTTGCCGGTGATCACCGTCGTCGCACTGGCCAAGGTCGGTGGCGCCATGGACACCTTGAGCAGTCCGATCGGCAAAATCGCCGGTGGCGTGCTGGCGGCCGCGTGCTACCTCGCTGTGGGCCCGCTGTTCGCCACCCCGCGGACCGCGACCGTGTCCTTCGAAGTGGGCCTGGCGCCGCTGACCGGCGAAAGCCCGCTGGCGCTGCTGCTCTACAGCTCGGTTTACTTCCTGTTGGTATTTTTCATCTCGCTGTACCCGGGCCGTCTGCTGGACACCGTGGGCCGTTTCCTCGCGCCACTGAAGATCATCGCCCTGGCCGTGCTCGGCATCGCCGCGTTCGCCTTGCCGGCGGGTGACATCGGCACCGCCACACCTGAGTACGTTGCGGCACCGTTCTCCCAGGGGTTCATCAATGGTTACCTGACCATGGATACCCTTGGTGCTTTGGTGTTCGGCATCGTGATCGTCAACGCCATTCGTTCTCGCGGCGTCGAGTCGCCAGCCCTGATCACGCGTTACGCGATCATCGCCGGGCTGATTGCCGGTGTCGGTCTGGCGCTGGTGTACGTGAGTCTGTTCCGCCTGGGTTCGGGCAGCCATGAAGTGGCCGTCGGCGCTACCAACGGCGCAGCGGTATTGCACGCGTATGTGCAACACACTTTCGGTTCCCTGGGCAGCGGCTTCCTGGCGGTGCTGATTTCCCTGGCCTGCCTGGTGACGGCAGTCGGCCTGACCTGTGCTTGCGCCGAATACTTCCCTGGGCCTGACCAAGCTGATCGCGTTCTCGATCCCGGTACTGACTGCAATTTATCCACCTTGCATCGTTCTGGTGGCGCTGAGCTTCTGCAAGGATTTCTGGCTGGAGCAGGGGCGCATCGTTGGCCCGGTAATGCTGGTGTCGTTCCTGTTCGGCATGATTGACGCGCTCAAGGGCGCGGGTCTGGCGGACTGGATGCCAACTCAACTGGCACACTTGCCGCTGGCCGAGCAAGGTCTGGCATGGCTGGTGCCTTGCTTCTTTACCCTGGTGGTTGCATTTGCGTGCGACCGTTTGCTGGGCAAGCGCAGCGAAGCCCTGGCCTGACGCTTCAAGGCCCGCCACAAGCGGGCGTTGAGCAACAACAGAAATGCCCCGTATCAATCGATACGGGGCATTTTTATGGGCGAGTGAAAATCTAATGTGGGAGCGAGCTTGCTCGCGAAGAGGGCATAACATTCAATAGGCGTGCTGACTGAAAGTCCGCTATCGCGAGCAGGCTCGCTCCCACAGGTTTTTGGTATACCGCTCACACACCACAGGGATACGCATGTCGTTCATCCACACCAATCTGATCCACATTATTGCCGCGCTCTGGTTTGTCATCTGCTGGGGCGGTTACACCCGTTACGCTATCTGGAAGGGCCGCGATACCGCGTGCCTGGCCAGTGTGCTGCACCTTTACCGCGAAGACTGGATGCGCCGCATGCTGCTGCGTGACAACCGCATCGCTGACGCCAGTGTGGTGGGCAACCTGGAGCGTAACGCCTCGTTCTTTGCCTCGAGCACTTTGATCATCCTCGCGGGTATTCTCACGGTGCTGGGCTCCTCCGAGCGGGCGCTGTCGTTGCTGGCCGACATTCCGATGGTTCAACAGGCTTCCCAAGGCATGTCGGAAATCAAGCTGCTGTGCCTGGCGCTGGTGTTCGTCTACGCCTTCTTCACCTTCAGTTGGTGCATGCGCCAATACAACTTCGCGGCGATCCTGATCGGCTCGGCGCCGATGATCGGTGAGCGCCACGTGTCCGAGCAGGAGCGCAAGGCCTTCGCTTCGCGTGCCGCGCGGGTGATCTCGATGGCGGCCAACCAGTTCAACTTTGGCCTGCGTTCTTATTACTTCGGCATGACCATGCTCGCCTGGTTCGTCAGTCCGTGGCTGTTCATGTTGATGAGCGCGGGCGTGGTGCTGGTGTTGTATCGCCGGGAGTTTCATTCCGACGTGCTCGACGTAATGGTCTATACCCCTACAGAGGCGCCATTGCCTGAGGCGATCAAAGAGGTAGCCTGATGAGTATCCCGTTCTGGTGCGTGTTTATCAGTGCCTTGCTGATTTTTATCGCCCGCATACCGGTGGCCAAGGCCATGAAAGAGCAGGGTGGTTACAACAATCACCTGCCGCGCGCGCAACAAGTACAGCTCACAGGCTTCGGCGCTCGCGCACTGGCCGCGCATCAGAACAGTTTCGAGGCCTTCATGCTGTTTGCGGTCGGGGTGTTGATGGCGCACACCACGCAAACGGCGGGGTGGCTGGTTGACGTTCTGGCAGTCATCTTCGTGATTGCCCGGGTGATCTACTTGTTGTGCTACTGGGCAGACTTGGCCTGGCAACGAAGTCTGGTGTGGTTTGTCGGCCTGGTCTGTTCGTTTTTGCTGATGCTTAGTCCGACCCTGCGCACGGTGTTGCTCTAACACTTTAGCGGCGAACACAATAAAGCC
>NZ_JBFTLU010000144.1:0-14536 GCF_056396605.1 Pseudomonas sp. 05T35 | reverse complement strand
ATCATGATCAGACCGATCTCACCGTGTTCGCGCACCAGACGACGGGTCCGCGCACGCATTTCCGACGGGCTGATGCCGGCGGTATCGTCGATGAACAGCTTGCGATCGTTGAGCAGGTTGACCGCCGAGGTCAGGCGCGGCCAATCGTCGTCTTCCAGGCGACCGGCCCGGACCTTGGTCTGGTCGATCCGGCCCAGCGACGACAACATACGCATGATCAGCGATTCGCCTGGCATCTCGAGCGAGTAAACCAGTACGGCCTTCTCGCTACGCAACACGGCGTTCTCCACCAGGTTCATCGCAAAGGTGGTTTTACCCATCGATGGACGGCCGGCGACGATGATCAGGTCAGACGGTTGCAGGCCGCTGGTCTTCTCGTCGAGGTCAGTGTAACCGGTCGACAGGCCGGTGATGGCGTTGTCGGTGTTGAACAAGGTATCGATGCGGTCGATGGCCTTGGTCAACAGGTCATTGACGCTCACCGGGCCGCCGGTTTTCGGTCGGGCCTCGGCGATCTGGAAGATCTGCCGTTCGGCCTCATCAAGAATTTCGGCAGCGGTGCGGCCTTCCGGGTTGAAGGCGCTGTCGGCGATTTCGGTGCTGATACCGATCAACTGGCGCAGGGTCGCCCGCTCACGAACGATCGCGGCATAGGCCTTGATGTTGGCGACCGATGGCGTGTTTTTCGCCAGCTCACCCAGGTATCCAAGACCGCCGACTTGCGAGGTCTGACCTTCCTTGTCCAATTGCTCGGCCAGGGTCACGACGTCGATCGGCATGTTCTGATCGGCCAGCTTGGCGATCGCACGGAAGATCAGGCGGTGGTCATGTCGATAGAAATCACCGTCCGAGACCTGATCAAGCACGCGCTCCCAGGCGTTGTTGTCCAGCATCAGACCACCGAGCACGGCCTGTTCGGCCTCGATGGAATGCGGCGGCACTTTCAGCGCGGCGGTTTGCAGATCGTATTGCTCAGGAGCGGAGATATCGTTCATGGCCACTTGGGTTCTTTAGGAAAAGCAGGGGTTGTAAAAAATCAGGAACTGCAGAAAGACAAAGGGCACGACCTGTAAACAGGATCGTGCCCGATGTTACCGGCAAGCACCCAAGGGTGCCAGCCGACAAGTACTTCTTAAGCTGCTACCACGACAACGCGTACGGTGGCTTCAACTTCAGCGTGCAGGTGCACGGCTACGTCGAATTCGCCTACGTTGCGGATGGTGCCGTTCGGCAGACGAACTTCGCTTTTTGCAACTTCAACGCCAGAGGCGGTCAGTGCATCAGCGATGTCGTGGGTGCCGATCGAACCGAACAGCTTGCCTTCGTCACCGGCGGTGGCAGTGATAGTCACTTCCAGCTCAGCCAGTTGGGCAGCGCGGTTTTCAGCCGAAGTTTTACGGTCTGCTGCGGCTTTTTCCAGCTCAGCGCGACGCTCTTCGAACGCAGCCAGGTTGGCAGCGGTCGCAGCGGTCGCTTTGCCGTAAGGCAGCAGGTAGTTACGACCGTAACCAGCCTTAACGTTCACTTTGTCACCCAGGTTGCCCAGGTTGGTGACTTTTTCCAGAAGGATCAGTTGCATGTGAAAATCCTCTTAACTTTTAACCTTCACCGTTCGCRCTATCGACGTCTTTCGGCGTCAAACGACCGCGAAAATCAATCAGGCTGTCGACAATGGCCAGGACCACCAGCAACGGATAGATCAGCTGCATAAACAGCAACAGCGTTACGTACAACCCCACCAGCCAAAACCTGGCCAGTCGCTTTTCAGCCACCAGCCCATGTATCAGGGCCAGCCCGGCGAACACCAGCGGTACGCTGCACAACGGCGTCAACATGGCCAGCTGGGAACCGAAGTTCGGCCCCAGAAGCATGCACGCCAGCAGCAACATCGCCGGCCCCAGCGGGATTCGGATGGCGCGAAACTCGCGACCAAAACCACCGGGGTTGTACAACAACGCCTGCCAGTAGCGCCCGACAATCAGGCTCAGCACACTGACGATTTGCAACAAGGCCGCTATCAGGCCGGTCAGGACCGGGGCAATCAGGGCGGCGAGACGCGCTCGCTCCTCTACCGACAATTGCTGGTAGAGGTCACCGAGGGCCAGCGGCAGGATCTTTACCAGTTCCTGCGACAGCATCTCGATCTGAGGGCGGTACGCCGCACCCAGCACCACTGAAAACACCAATCCCATCGCTATGCTGACCAGCAGCACGCGGTTCCAGGACTCACTTGCGCGCAAAACCAACGCAAGGCCCGAAGACCCCAGCAACACCATGAGTGCGCGTGGATCATCGGAATACAGCCACCAGATCAATGCCGGCAGTATTCCCAGAGCAAGAACGCCCAGGGCGTCCTTCAATCCGCGCCGCAGCAGCACAAGGCTCCCGGCGGCAGCACCCAACCAGTACAACAACGGCAATGCCGCGCATCCAGCCACTACGAGAGTGGCCTGCATACGACCGCGCATGATGAACTCAGCTATGGCGCGCATGCATTCAATCCTTTGCTACGTGTCGACTGCCCGGTCTCAGCGGCCGTGGCTGTCGGTGTAGGCCAGCAGGGCCAGGAAGCGGGCGCGCTTGATAGCGGTGGCCAGCTGACGCTGATAACGTGCTTTGGTACCGGTGATGCGGCTTGGAACGATTTTGCCGGTCTCGGATACGTAAGCTTTCAGAGTGTTGAGATCTTTGTAATCGATCTCTTTCACGTCTTCAGCGGTGAAGCGGCAGAATTTACGACGACGGAAGAAACGTGCCATGTAATAGGCTCCTCAAAAGGTCCGTGGATTACTCGTCAGCGTTATCGCTGTTGTCGCTGTCATCACTGTCAACGCCTTCAGCGTCGGAGTGCTCAGGACGGTCGCGACGCTCACGGCGCTCACTGCGGTTTTCTTCAGCCTTGAGCATCTCGGATTGGCCGGTAACGGCTTCTTCGCGACGGATGACCAGGTTACGGATCACTGCATCGTTGTAGCGGAAGTTGTCTTCCAGCTCGGCCAGGGCCTTGCCAGTGCACTCAACGTTCAGCATCACGTAGTGAGCCTTGTGAACATTGTTGATTGCGTAGGCCAGTTGACGACGGCCCCAATCTTCCAGACGGTGGATTTTGCCGCCGTCTTCTTCGATCAGCTTGGTGTAACGCTCAACCATGCCGCCGACTTGCTCGCTTTGATCCGGGTGGACCAAAAAGATGATTTCGTAATGACGCATGAATGCTCCTTACGGGTTGTAGCCTGCCGCTCAAAAGCGGTCAGACAAGGAGTGAATGACACTTATGGACTTGCCGGCGATGGACACATGCGTGCCTGCCGTCACAGCAAGGGGCGCAATTGTAGAGAAGGGACAGAAGCGGCGCAAGGCAATTGGTGATTATTTGAACAGTTCGTTCACACCCACCATTTTTGCTTCGCCGCAAAACACTGTGGGAGCGGGCTTGCTCGCTCCCACATTTTAGATCTGCAGCAGATCAGGACTTCTTGGCGGTCGCGGCGGCTTTGACGCCGCGCTGGCGCAAGGCTTCGAACAGGCACACCCCGGTAGCCACGGAAACGTTGAGGCTGCTGACGCTGCCCGCCATCGGCAAACGCACCAGATAGTCGCAAAGATCACGCGTCAGGCGGCGCATCCCGCTGCCTTCCGCGCCCATGATCAGGATGGTCGGGCCGGTCAGGTCCTGCTGATACAGATCCTGTTCAGCCTCCCCCGCCGTACCGACAACCCACAAGCCACGCTGCTTGAGCTTTTCCAGGGTGCGCGCCAGGTTGGTCACGGCCACCAACGGAATCACTTCCGCAGCACCACAGGCGACTTTACGCACAGTCGGAGCCCCAAACCTGGCTCGGACTCACTTCCGCCACCACGCCCTGGTGCACACCTTCAACCCAGGCATCCAGCTCACGACGCTCGGCCTGACCGACCGCAACGCGGTTTTCACTGGCCAGCTCGATCAGCGTCTGAACGCGCGGATCACTGCGGCCTTCGGCCAGCCAGATCTGCTTGACGCGTTTCGGGTGGTGACGCAGCAACGCTTCTACGGCATGCACGCCATAGATTTTTTCCAACTGACTCATGACTTGGCCTTAGGTTTACGCGCCCCGCCGCTTTTGGCTGGAGCCGAGCCCGCTTTTGGCGGGCCTTTACGGTGTTTACTTGGTTTGGCTGGTTTGCCGCCGGAGGCCTTTTCAGGCGCCGACCGCCCGGTCTTTCCCCCAGACGCCGCTTTACCGCCGCTCTTCGCTTCGGCCAGCAACGCCTGTTTCATTTCACGACTTCTGCGTACTTCGGCGTTTTTCGCTGCGGCATCGCTCGGGCGATAGGCCTCGACGACCTTTTCCTTCGCCGGACCACGACGACCGGTTTTGGCCGGTGCCGGCTCAGCAGCAGTCTTGGCGGCAGGCGCCGAGGTTTCTGCACCACGCTTCTTGCGGCCAATCGGCGCGCTGATGGTTTTTTCAGCCATCTCGAAGTCGATCTTGCGCTCGTCCAGGTCAACCCGCATCACGCGCACTTCGACGGTATCGCCGAGGCGGAAGCTGCGGCCGGTACGCTCACCGGCCAGGCGGTGATGCACAGGGTCGAAGTGGTAGTAGTCGCCCGGCAAAGCGGTCACATGGACCAGACCTTCGACGTAGATATCAGTCAGCTCGACGAACAGGCCAAAACCGGTCACCGCGGTGATCACACCCGGGAACGACTCGCCCACGCGATCTTTCATGAATTCGCACTTGAGCCAATTCACCACGTCGCGGGTCGCTTCGTCGGCACGGCGCTCGCTCATCGAGCACTGCTCGCCAAGCTGCTCCAGTGCCGCTTCGTCGTACGGATAGATGCGCGCTTTCGGAATAGTCATCGCCCCGGCACGACGCACGTGTGGCGTGTCTTGCTTGGAGTGGATGACACTGCGAATCGCCCGGTGCGTGAGCAAGTCCGGGTAACGGCGAATCGGCGAGGTGAAGTGGGTATAGGCTTCGTAATTCAGGCCGAAGTGGCCCTGGTTATCGGCGCTGTACACCGCCTGGCTCAACGAGCGCAGCATGACGGTCTGGATMAGGTGGAAATCCGGGCGATCCTTGATCCCGGCCAGCAACGCCTGGTAATCCTTCGGCGTCGGGCCGTCCTTGCCTTTGTGCAGGGACAGGCCCAGCTCGCCGAGGAAGGCGCGGAGTTTTTCCAGACGCTCCGGTGGCGGACCATCGTGAACCCGGTACAGCGCAGGAATTTCGTGTTTTTTCAGGAACTCGGCGGTGGCCACGTTGGCCGCCAGCATGCATTCCTCGATCAGCTTGTGCGCGTCGTTGCGTACGGTCGGACGGATTTCGGCAATCTTGCGCTCGGAACCGAAGATGATTCGGGTTTCCTGCGTTTCGAAATCGATCGCACCACGCACGTGACGAGCCGCCAGCAACACCTTGTACAGCGAGTAGAGCTGCTTGAGATGCGGCACCACGTCGGTGTATTCGCCACGAAGCTGACGAGCTTCGGTGGTTTTCGGTTGCTCCAGCATCGCGCTGACCTTGTTGTAGGTCAGGCGGGCGTGGGAGTGAATTACTGCTTCATAGAAGCAGTAGTCGGTCATCTCACCGGTTTTGGAGATGGTCATCTCGCAAACCATGGCCAGGCGATCGACATGCGGGTTCAGCGAGCACAGGCCGTTGGACAGTTGCTCAGGCAGCATCGGCACTACGCGCTCGGGGAAGTACACCGAGTTGCCGCGCACCTGGGACTCGGCATCCAGCGCCGAACCGATCTTCACGTAGCTGGAAACGTCGGCAATCGCCACGTACAACTTCCAGCCGCCGGAGAACAGCCGCAGCTTGCCCGGTTTCGCTTCGCAGTAGACCGCGTCATCGAAGTCGCGGGCATCTTCGCCGTCGATGGTGACGAACGGCAGGTGACGCAGGTCGATGCGCTTCTCTTTGTCTTTCTCTTCGACTTCCGGCTTGAGCTTGGCGGCTTCCTTGAGCACCGCTTCCGGCCAGACGTGAGGAATGTCGTAGGTCCGCAGGGCAATATCGATTTCCATGCCCGGCGCCATGTAGTTGCCGACCACTTCCACCACGTCGCCTTGCGGCTGGAAGCGCGGGGTCGGCCAGTGCGTGATCTTCACTTCAACGAATTGGCCGATCTTGGCGTTGGCGTTACGACCCGGGGTGACCAGCACTTCCTGCTGGATCTTCGGGTTGTCGGCCACCACAAAGCCGATGCCGCCTTCTTCGAAGTAACGACCGACGATGCTCTCGTGAGCACGCGAGACCACTTCGACGATCACGCCTTCGCGGCGACCACGACGGTCCAGACCGGAAACCCGTGCCAGCGCACGGTCGCCGTCGAACACCAGGCGCATCTGCGCCGGGCTCATGAACAGGTCATCACTGCCATCGTCCGGGATCAGGAAGCCGAAGCCGTCACGGTGACCGCTGATGCGGCCCAGGATCAGGTCGAGCTTGTCTACCGGCGCGTAAGTGCCGCGACGGGTATAGATCAGTTGAGCATCGCGCTCCATGGCGCGCAGGCGGCGGCGCAGGGCTTCGATCTGGTCTTCTGTGGTCAGACCAAACTCTTCGACCAGTTGCTCGCGGTTAGCAGGCGAACCCCGATCAGCAAGGTGCTGAAGGATCAGTTCGCGGCTAGGAATAGGGTTTTCATATTTTTCCGCTTCACGAGCGGCCTCGGGATCGAGGGACTGCCAATCGGCCATTAGAGAGTTTTCACCTTGTCTATATGCGGGTTAGTTTGGCATAGGCGTAATGAAACGGGAAATTTCAGGCTCCTGGAGACCCTAAAAGTCCCTTCCTCCGCCTGGAAAGACAGCATTAAGCACCGCTCGTAAAATTTTCCAGGTTTTTTTGAGTTCAGGGGTTTACAGTTAAAAGGGCGCTCCGTATAGTGCGCGCCATCGACGACGCAGACGCATCTCGATACTGCCCAGATGGTGAAATTGGTAGACACGCCAGCTTCAGGTGCTGGTGACCGCAAGGTCGTGGAAGTTCGAGTCTTCTTCTGGGCACCAATTCAAAGTTCAAGGTCAACGATCTTGAATCTCACAAAAACCCGCGAAAGCGGGTTTTTGCGTTTCTGACGTTCGGAAATCTCATGAATATACCGACACAGCCTCTGTAGCTGATAGCGACGCTATTCGTAGACCACAGAGGTGCGGGCGCACACCGAAAATGTTGAATGTGCGGCGGCGCCTTATGCGGCACTGCTGATTCTGGTGTCGGGGTTGCCGGTCTATCTGTTAACAACCCGAATGTATTTGAGCCGCTGACATCGCCTTCGCGAGCAAGCCCGCTCCCACACTGATCTTCAGCGAACACATAATGTGTGAGCAACAGAGATCAAATGTGGGAGCGAGCCTGCTCGCGATGGCGGTATCCCTTGCAACAAATCAGGCCCGGAATTGCCCCAGGCTCGCCTTCAGCTGCGCCGCCAGGCTGTCGAGCACCTTGCCGCAGGCGGTGGTTTCCACCACCGCCTGCGCCGCACGTTCGGCCTGAGCATGAATGGTCTCGACCCGACCACGCACCGCGTGCGCGCCTTTGGCCTGATGGGCCGCCGCCTGAGTCGCCAGACCGATGGCCGCGTGCACCTGCTCGACAGAAACCTGCACCGACTGCTGCAAACGCGCACTGTCGCGCAATACCAGCAAACCTTCGCTGGCTTGACGCCCCGCTTGCCCAATCGCCGCTACGGCCTCGCGAGCGCCTTGCTGCAACGCCCCGATGTGCGCCTGAATGTCGCCAGTCGAGCTTTGAGTCTTGCTCGCCAGCGCCCGCACTTCATCGGCCACCACCGCAAAACCACGCCCGGTCTCACCGGCCCGCGCCGCTTCGATCGCCGCGTTCAGCGCCAGCAAGTTGGTCTGCTCGGCGATCCCGTGAATCACTTCCAGCACCACCTCAATCTGCTCGCTCTGCTGCGCCAGACGCTCGATGACTTTAGCCCCGGTATCAACCTGTCCTGCCAACGCCTCGATGAGGCTGCCGACCTGCGCCGAGGTACGGGTGTTTTCATCCGTCGCCTGGCGAATATCCACCACCTGCTGCAACGCCGCCTGCATCGCATGGCTTTCGGCCTGCGCCTCGTCAGCCATTTGCGACAAGGCACGCAAGCTCTCCGCCACTTCATCGCGCTGGGATTTCGCCGCCGCATCGGCACCGGCATTACGCTTGCTCATGGCACCGATTTCCACGCCGGTGCGCTGGGCCACGTCACCCGCTTCGCGAACGATCGGCTGCAACTTATCCACAAAGCGGTTGACCGCCGACGCCATGTCGCCGATTTCATCTTTGCTATTGATCTGCACGCGCTTGGTCAGGTCGCCATCACCCGCGGCCAGATCCTCCATTGCCGCAATCAGCAGCTTCAGACGATTGACCACCCGCCGCCCAAGCACAACCGCCAGTAGCAGCAAGACACCGCAGCCGACCAGCGCCAGCGCCATGCCGATCCGCCAGCGCAAGGTCGCCGCCGCCTCCTGAACGGTGTGGGTGGTATTGGCTTTCATTTCGGTAGCCGTGGACTGCGCCGACTGCAAACGCGAGCGCATGGCCGTGGCGCTATCGGCAGCAGCGCCCTTGAGGCTGTCGCCGACCAACTGATCACTGCTGGCGATCAGCGCCGAGAAGCGCTTGTCGAGGGCGACCAGGTCAGTTTCCACCGACGCCGTGGAGACCCCCATCAGCACCTTGCCGATTTCCACGCCATTGGGGTTGATCGAGGCTTCAAGGTAGTAGACCGAAGGATCGTGTTTCGCCGCATCCAGCACTTTATCCAGCGCCCGCTCACCCTGGCCTTTTTCCAAAAGGGCCTGGTTGATCGGGTTTTCCCGGTTCAGGTAGCGGGTCAGGTGCTGGCCGGTGGCGTCGTCATACACTACGAACAGTACGTTCGGATTGCGCTGCGCACGACGGGCGAATTCGGACAGCGTTGGAACGTCGCTGTCCCACATCGCACGGGGTGCGACCGACGCCAGGAGCTGAGCCATGTCATTGGCCGAGTCCTTCAGGTCCTTTTCCAGCGCCGCACGCAGTTGCGCCTGCTCGTCCTTGAGTCGCGAGGACAAACCGGCGGTCAGGCGCTGACGGGTACTGGTGGAGAGGTTATCAAGACTTGAGGTGACTTCACGCCCGGCCTGTTCGAGTTCACCAGAGAGTTTCTGGCTATCGACGCCGAGACGATTGCCCAAATCGGCTTCCAATGCAGTCACGGTGCTCCGGGTCAGTGCGACAGCCACCAACACTTGCACCAACAGGGCGATACCGAGGGTAACGAACACAGGCCGCAACAAACGGCTTTGTAACAGTGAGAGAACGGCCGACACAGGAAATCCCTCTACTTGCACGCCATTAAATTGATGGCACTCTGGAAGAGAGATTCACAGCAAAGGTCATGCCGCTCAACAGACATAAACGACAAAGGGCCCGATTAAGGGCCCTTTGTGTGTTACATCAACGACTTATTAAGCGAACGGGTGACGCAGAACGATGGTCTCGTTGCGGTCCGGGCCCGTCGAAATAATGTCGATCGGCGCACCGACCAACTCTTCGACGCGCTTGATGTAGTTGCGAGCAGCCTGAGGCAGCTCTTCCAGGGTCTTGGCGCCAAGGGTCGACTCGGTCCAGCCCGGCATTTGTTCGTACACTGGCTCCAGACCGATGTAGCTGTCGGCGTCGGTTGGTGCGTCGATCACTGCGCCTTCCTGGTTCTTGTAGCCCACGCAGATGTTGATGGTCTCAAGACCGTCCAGTACGTCCAGCTTGGTCAGGCACAGGCCCGAGATGCTGTTGACGTCGATGGCGCGGCGCAGGATAACGGCGTCAAACCAGCCGCAACGACGGGCACGGCCGGTGGTCGCACCGAACTCGTGGCCACGTTTGGCCAGGAATGCACCAACATCGTCGAACAGCTCGGTCGGAAACGGACCCGAGCCAACGCGAGTGGTGTAAGCCTTGGTGATGCCGAGGATGTAATCCAGGTACATCGGGCCAAAACCCGAACCGGTCGCGATGCCGCCAGCGGTGGTGTTGGAACTGGTGACGTACGGGTAGGTACCGTGGTCGATGTCCAGCAGGGAGCCTTGGGCGCCTTCGAACATGATGTCTTTGCCGTCGCGACGCAGGTTATGCAGCTCGGCGGTGACGTCGAGCATCATCGGCTTCAGCAGCTCGGCGTATTCCATGCACTCGTCCAGGGTTTTCTGGAAGTCGATGGCCGGCTCTTTGTAGTAATTGACCAGTACGAAGTTGTGGTAGTCCAGCAACTCGCCCAGCTTGGCAGCGAAACGCTCGCGGTGGAACAGGTCACCGATGCGCAGGCCACGACGTGCAACCTTGTCTTCGTAGGCTGGGCCGATGCCACGACCGGTGGTGCCGATCTTCAGCTCGCCACGGGCCTTTTCACGAGCCTGGTCCAGCGCTACGTGATAAGACAGGATCAGCGGGCAGGATGGGCTGATGCGCAGGCGCTCGCGCACCGGTACGCCCTTCTCTTCCAGCTTGATGATCTCGCGCAGCAGGGCGTCAGGTGCAACCACCACGCCGTTGCCGATCAGGCACTGCACGCCATCGCGCAGCACGCCCGACGGGATCAGGTGCAAGACGGTTTTTTCGCCGTCGATCACCAGCGTGTGGCCAGCGTTGTGGCCACCTTGGTAGCGCACTACGGCGGCAGCATGTTCGGTCAGCAGATCAACGATCTTGCCTTTGCCCTCATCACCCCATTGGGTGCCCAGGACTACGACATTCTTACCCATAACACTTGTCCTCATTCGCGCAAACTTGGTGCCGGCAGCCGCCGGCAGGAAAACTCAAGAAGCCAGCGGCAATACTTGCCAAAGCCCGTTCTGCTGAATCAATTGCCGGTCGCAGTCCGCATCACGGGCGGCGGCCAATGGTTGCCCAGGCAATGCCTGAACGACACGCTGACCCTCACTGCGCAACTGGCAAACCTGCTGCCAGAGTGCTGCATCCGTACTGTCAGGCATCCAGATACCGCCAGTCGGTAGCTCGATTTCAGCACGCCCCAGGGTCACCAGGGTTTTCAAATCGGTAGAGAAGCCAGTCGCCGGACGGGCACGACCGAAGTCGGCGCCGATGTCGTCGTAACGACCGCCCTGAGCAATGGACTGGCCAACACCCGGTACGAATACCGCGAACACCACACCGGTGTGGTAGTGATAACCGCGCAACTCGCCCAGATCGAAGTACAGCGCAAGATCCGGGAAACGCACGGACAAACGCTCGGCAATCGCCAGCAAGTCGTCCAGTGCTGCCAAAACAGGCGCCGGCGCACTGGCCAGGCGTTCGCGAGCGGCAGCCAGCACTTCACGGCCGCCGCACAGATCAACCAGTGCCCGCAGCATGCCGGACACATCGGCAGGCAGGCCTTCGGTCAAGGTAATGACCTCATCGATAGCCTTGCGTTGCAGGGCATCGAACAATTGTTGCTCGACCTCACCGGACAAACCGGCAGCACGCGCCAGGCCACGGTAGATGCCGACATGACCAAGGTCCATGTGCACATCCGGCACATCGGCCAGTTGCAGCATGGCCAGCATCAGGCTGATGACTTCCACGTCGCTGCTCGGACTGGCATCACCGTACAACTCGGCGCCCAGCTGGATCGGGCTACGCGAGGTCGACAAGGCTCGCGGCTGCGCATGCAGCACGCTACCGGCGTAGCACAGACGGCTCGGGCCTTCGTGACGCAAGGTGTGCGCATCGATGCGCGCCACTTGCGGCGTAATGTCGGCACGGAAACCCATCTGCCGGCCCGACTGCGGGTCGATGACCTTGAAGGTCCGCAGATCGAGGTCCTGGCCTGCGCCAGTCAGCAGGGATTCCAGGTACTCGATATGCGGGGTCACGACAAACTCGTAACCCCAGCTCTGGAACAGATCCAACACCTGACGACGCGCAACTTCAATGCGCGCCGCCTCTGGTGGCAGTACTTCTTCGATGCCATCTGGCAGCAGCCAGCGGTCTACCGTTGCCATTACGCCATTCCCCTATGATCCGGGCCGCCAACCCTCGGGCCGGCCTTGAGTGAAGCAGAAAATGTCTGAACCATACGCATAAGTCGCGCGCATGAACAACGCGGCGATCGGCCTGGAATCGGCCTCGCCAAACACTTTCCTCGAAAAACCTGTCGAGTTGTTCAACCCGAGTCTTGCAATAAAAAACCGCAATCAAACGTGCAGACGCAAAAAAGCCGGGAATTTCCCGGCTGCCGCATCATACACACGTTTTCTCAAAGGATCACCCCGCGAGAGGTTTTAGCCGCCCGGCGGGGGTCCTCAAGATCAGTGTCGGATCAAGGCTTGGCTTTTTCCAGGTAACGGAAGAAGTCGCTGCTTGGGTCCAGAACCATGACGTCGGATTTGTTCGCGAAGCTTTCACGGTAGGCACGCAGGCTACGGTAGAAACCGTAGAACTCCTGATCCTGGCCGTAGGCCTTGGAGTAGATCGCTGCGGCCTGGGCATCACCGTCACCGCGAACCTCTTCAGACTCACGATAGGCTTCAGCCAGCAGTACGCGGCGTTGACGATCGGCGTCGGCACGGATGCCTTCGGCGAGCTCGTTACCCTTGGCACGGTGCTCGCGCGCTTCACGCTCACGCTCGGTGCTCATGCGTTCGAACACGCTGCGGTTCACTTCCTTCGGCAGATCGATGGCCTTGACCCGAACATCGACCACTTCGATGCCCAGCTCTTTTTCMGCCATCTTGTTCAGCGAAGCCGTGATATCCGCCATCAGTGCGTCACGCTCACCGGAAACCACTTCGTGCAGGGTGCGCTTGCCAAACTGGTCACGCAGGCCCGATTCCAGGCGACGCGAAAGGCGCTCGTCTGCAATTTGCTTGAGGCCGGAAGTCGCGGTGTAGAAACGCTCGGCATCCTTGACGCGCCACTTGGCATAGGCATCAACCATGACGGCTTTCTTTTCCAGCGTCAGGAAACGCTGTGTCGGTGCATCCGGTTACCGGCGCTGCACCACTACGACCACTGTCGATCATCTTGTCCAGCGGCAAGTACAGCAGATTGTTCTGGCCATTCTTGTTGCCGGTCACGAGAACCTTGCTGGTACTGCTGAAGACTTCCTGCATCGTGTCCAGGTACAGACGCTGACGAGTGACTTCTGGCGCCTTGCGGTACTCGGCGACCAGTTTGGTAAAGCGATCCGCTTCACCCTTGGCGCGCGATACCGTTTCGTCGCGATAACCGTTGGCATCTTCAATGATGCGCTGGGCCTGACCACGGGCTTCCGGCACAACGCCGTTGGCGTAGGTTTCAGCCTGGTTGCGCGAACGCTGCTCATCTTCACGAGCGCGGATCACGTCATCGAAGGCTTCCTGGACTTCACGCGGTGCCGCTGCGCTCTGAACGTTGACCTGAGTGACGGTGATGCCGGTGCGATAGGTATCGAGGAAGCGTTGCAGACGCTCCTTGATTTCGCTGGCCATCAATTCACGGCCTTCAGTCAGCACCTGGTCCATGGCGGTGGAACCCACCACATGGCGCAAGGCACTCTCCGTCGCGTGTTGCAGGCTGATTTCCGGCTGATCGACGTTCAGCACGAAGTCCTGCAGATTGGTGATCTTGTACTGCACGGTCAGTGGCACTTCGACGATGTTCTCGTCTTCAGTGAGCATTTGACCCTGCTTGGTGTAGGCACGCTCACGCGTGACGTTTTCCATGTACTTGCGATCGATCGGCGGGAAGTAGATGTTCAGGCCCGGCCCGACGGTTTCGTAGTACTTGCCGAAGCGCAGCACCACGGCTTGCTCCTGTTCGTCGACGACATAAACCGCGCTGTACAGCCAGACGACCGCCAGCACGACAAGGCCGATGCCGAGCAGGCCGTAACCGCCGCCCTTGCCCGAACCACCGCCATCATCACCGCGTTTCTTGCTACCACCGAACAACCCATTCAGGCTTTCCTGCAGCTTTCGGAAGGCCTCGTCGAGATCTGGTGGCCCCTTGCGGTCGCCATTATTGCGGCGTTTACCACCCCAAGGATCCTGATTATTCGAGTTGCCACCCGGCTCATTCCAAGCCATAGCGCTCTCCATCTGATAAAGCAAAGACGCACCCACGGCGCGCCGACCAATGCTACAGAATGCCTGCCACAGCGGCACAACCGCTTTTTCAGGCTTTTATTGCAAAGTGTGTTGCTCGATGAATTCCAACGGCTGCATTCCCTCGCGGCTCACCAGTCGATTGAGCTCGACTCGCGGCAAACGAACGGCCAGCAAACAGATGCCTTCTTCGTCGTGTTCTTCTTTCTGTACGGCGCCGAGCGCAAAGAACTGCGCACGCAGTCGAGCAAAACGCTGCGGCAAGCGCAAGGTGCCGACGAACAAATCGTTGCCGAGCAATTCCGCAATCGCCTGCTTGAGCAGATCCAGACCCTGACCGTCACGCGCCGACAACCAGACCCGCTGTGGCTTGCCATCGGCATCACGCTGGATCTGAGGCTCTACGCCCTCGAGCAAATCGAGTTTGTTATAGACCTCAAGGATCGGCAAGTCTTGTGC
>NZ_JBFTLU010000143.1:0-10693 GCF_056396605.1 Pseudomonas sp. 05T35 | reverse complement strand
GGCCCTGACAACACGCTCGAGGCCGTTTGCCGCGTGGTCGGGATCTGACCTCACTTGAGAAGGAAGGCACACCATGCAAAGCCATGGCTTCAGCCCTGCTGAACTGGAAAAGATCCACGCCGAAATCGCCAAGCTGATAGACGACACCATCAAACTGAGTGCCGAATCCCGTGAGTTCAACGCCGAAGCCAGCAAGTTGAATACCGAAGCCAGCAAGTTCTCCCGCGAAATCTTCTGGTATCCGATGGCCGCGGCGACGGGACTGGTGACCGTAGTGGCAGGAGTCACCACCCTCGTTATCAAACTGCTCAGTTAACCCAACGTAACGTCACCGTCACTTGCCAAGAAGTCACTGCCAGCCATCCCGCTCACTTCTGAACTATGAAGGCGTCAATTCGGATTTTTCTGCCGTGCCCAAGCCTCCCCATACCTAGTGGAGGTCTTATGCCCACCAACATCCCCGCTGGTCCGAGCGTACTTTCGCGCCTCCACCCTAGAACAGGACGTTGAGCAAAATCGGCAATTGTTCGAAGCGTTTGCCGCGCAATATGGCTAGCTCATCGCCAGGTTCTACCCGGAAAACGAATCCGCACCGATCGGAACTGTTCCGTCTGCTCGATGACTCCCGACTGGGGGACATCCTATTGTGCGAGCAGGTGGACCGCCTCAGTCGGTGAATGACGCGGACTGACAAACCCTGTGCAGGATCATCCGCGCGAAGGGGACAGGTGGCCGCGCCCAAGTCCACCGTGCAGAAAGGCAGATGCTCCTTGCCCTTGAAGGTAAGTGATGAGCGTGACGAAACCCTAGCCGCAGGACTGAAGCACGAACGAAACTTGCGGCCGGTTGAAAAGCTGACCGAAGGTTTACGGCTGCCCGAAAGGAACCGACAGGAAGGGCTCAATTGCTCCCGCAGGGCAGAGCTTTGCCCGCTACTTTTAGCTACCTTTTCTTATATATATTAATATTTAATTATTATTTATTTATATTAGAAAGGGAGGCTAAAAAAGCGAAAGTTTTCTAAGTGAGAATAACTCGTATCGAAAACCCTCAAAAATTAAGTCGCTAAGTATTCTTGGTTGACTTAGTGACTTGTTTGTCAGGCAAAGTCTTCGCGAGTCTGTTCGCGGTTGTTTTGATAATTTCTAATGTAATCAATGTCTTGAGTGTTTTATCCGATTATCGCTTTTGAGAAAAGGTATTGCTATCAGCGCTACTCTAGCTACTCGTTTAAACAAACGAATAAATAGCAAGCGAATAATCGGTCGGGTATCCGATAAATACTCAGTACTAAAGCGTAATATTTCAAAACTAGGTATCCGGTCGAGTAGTCGATACCCAGGTTTTGTTGCCTCGTTTTCCGCGCACTGGCCGCCATTGCGGCCTAGGCTAAGTTAATGCGCCGGTGAACAGAAATACCCCACCTTCGTGGGGAATCCCGCATGTGGGTGTAGAGATCCAGCGTCTTTTCGGAAACACCCCACATCTGTGGGGAAGACCTTAGGGCAGGGCAGGCCACGGACACGTAGGCAGAAACACCCCCACACGCGTGGGGAAGACTTCAAGGTGGGTCTGGTCGACACCATCACCACGGAAACACCCCACATGCGTGGGGAAGACGCGCGCTGCCGGCGATCCGCCGACCAGTACACGGAAACACCCCCACATGCGTGGGGAAGACACCAACATTTAGACGCTTTCAGCTTCAATACCTCAGCATGTTGTGGTTCATCCGCTCGCTGGGTTTAGCTGGGTTTCAGCACAGTCACCTGCCTGACCTGGTAGCGCTTGTGCTCCCCGAAGGCGAGCGGTACGTCGTTGAGGATAAAAAGCTCTCCTTCAGCTTCGGCCTGGACAACCCTGAAGGACAGGGCCCGTTTCTTGTTCACGGCGATTGCCGCACCAGCACGCAAGGCCTCACATGCTGTCACGTACACACCTTGGTTGATCAAGTCACTCGGCACACAGCATTTCCTGCCCAGGTAGAGCGGCCACACGGGGCTGTCCAGACCTTCGATCAGATCTGCCTCGAGCGCGGCCGGCACTTCGAGGGCGACGGCAAAGGCCATGTCCTGTAAGTAGTAACGGTGAGTGACTTTTGCCCCAGAGCCATTCGGTGAACCTCCATCAGACGTCTTGGGAACCATTAACTTTTCCCAGGGCGAGTCGCCGTAACTGCTGCCCACCATCTGGAAGTCACGCAGCAGTGGTAGCCGGGCCATGGGTTTGCCCTTGCGATCGGTGCGCACATAGGCGTCGACCTGCATGTCCAAATTGGACCATTGAGCGAGCCATTCCTCTTGCGGGCCAACGGCACCGATGGAGCAGCACAGCAAGCCGAGCACCCCCGACTTGGTCGGGAAATCGAGGCTATCGCGCCGGGCGAATTTGGAGTCATGCCCCCATGATTGAAGCGGCGCCTCGAGCCACATCAGCAAGTAACGATTGGCCATGGCTCAAGCCTCTATGGCGGCAACGAGATCTTCGACAAGGCGGTCAATCGAGTAGTCCTCGTCGACGCCGAACCTCAGATCCTTGATCTTCCCGAAGCGGCTGCCGGCCAGTTTCTCCTTGCGCTGCAGCTGTTCGTCCAGGGCCTTGATGCTCGGCTTCAGGAAACCCTCACCAGTGGATTTCACCGGCTCATCGAAAGACAGCAGCAGCGGCTGACCGGTACGCACCAGCACTCGCGCGTAGTCCCAACTGCAGGCGGCGGCCATGGTGGTTTGGCGTGCACGCGGTACCTGGTCGAAGAGGGAGTAGGTGAAGGCTTTTACCGCCTTGGCCACGTCGCCGCTGCCAAGGCTGTTCAGCAGTGAAGCCACATCGAGGGAGATGTAGCGGTAGTAGGTGGCCGAATTGAACTCAAGGACATCCAGGTGAGCTGCCCCTCTGGTGTCTGGGTTGTCATCTAATGCACTGAAGAAGTCGAACTCGGTCGAGGCCCGGTGTGTCGAGATGGCATGCGAGAAACTGCAGGCCGCTTCCACCTGCAGCTCTTTGTGATTGGCAACCATCCGGCCGAACAGAGCGATATCCAGGGCATCGAGGTTCTTGTTTAAGACAGCCTTCGAAGCCTTGATCAGCGCCTCCGCATTGATGGCGGCCGGGTCAAAGTCATTTTCCTTGGCGAACTGGGCAAACGCCTCGGCCTCATGCTTGCCGATGAAGAACAGCGTCTTGTCGGCCAGAATGTTCGCCATGGCTGTACCGCAGGCAACGGCCTGTTCCTCGTTAGCACCTGCAGCACTGCAGGCCGCTGCGAGGAACTGCGCGACGTGCTTGGTGCGGTGGCCGAGGGTAATCCCTTCGTTATGCAGGCCGAGGCGTACAGGACGCTTCCAGCACTGAGAGCTGACTCGAGCGCGAGTGGTGCCGCCGACGATGGCTGTCTTGGGCGAACCGACATCATCCCGGTTCAAGCAGGAGACCGGGAAGGACTGCAGGATGTGGAACTCGATGCGCTTGTTCTTCATTGTCAGTGAGTCCTATGAGAAGCCGGAGTGAGTTGGAGCAGGCCGCAACCCCAGGCGCGTGCCCGGCCGATTCCACGGCGGAATGAATGGGAGAATTGTTCGTGATCGACAACTGACAGGACGCCCTCTACATGGGCTTGCGTGATCGTGACTTGGCGATTGGCCTTCTCTTGGAATAGAGCAACGTTTACCGGGCCCACGCTCAGGTTGGCTGGGGCAATGGCAAACCCCCAGCTGGAGCTCGCGCGTTCGGCAAACCATTGTGCGATCGCCTCTGCCCCTTTGACCGGCACTAGTACCTTGCTGGTGCCGCTACGCCGCGTCGGGTTGACGATGACCTTGAACCGATACTGATCGTGGTCGAGGAAATCGTCAGAAATGTAGAGGCTGCGGATGTCGACAACAGTACCGACAATGCAGTTCTTGGGCGTCCGGTCGGCCAGCAGCAGGATCCTACGACCGTCCTTCGTGTTGCCCTGATCGGCGAACAGGATCCCACTGCTTTCGCTAGCGATCTTCTGCGAATCGTTGCGCACGTCATCGAACAGGCTGTAGACCACCCGGTGCAGTGAGTAACAGTCCGTCACTTTCAGGTCACGGACGGCCTTGCGATCGAGGTGCAAGACGCTGGCAATCATGCTCATAGATCCTCCCCGGCAGTTTCGTAAATGGGTTGCCCATAGAACTCCATGGCCCACTGGCGCTTGATGCGCTGGGGATCGTGCGGGAAGCTGCGCAGCTGATGCATGAGACGCACATAGTCGAGCCGCTGGTTGCAACGGCTGTCAATCAGGGGCAGCAGATAGCGAAGGTAGGTCGAGACTTCGGTGAGCGTGTCGCAGGCGATCAGGCGGCGGAGCCGAGCGATGGCGCCGTTGCTGTTCACGCCATCGTCGAAGGATTCTGCCAAGGCCTTCCCGAGCTTCATCTCACCGTTTTCCTTCGCCCCGTGCATGGTTCTGGAACGGGCAATGGTGCCGGCTACAGTGAGTGCCGGGATGCATGCGTAGTCGTCCTCGAGGTCAATGCCAAACCGGGCGAGGAAATCCCATGCGTAGTGTTCCTGTGACGGCCTGATAGCTCTGCTCAGCTTTGCTGCAGTGCCGGTATCGGTCTCGCACTTGCGGATCACAGCGCCGACAAAACGCTCGGCAAAACTGGATGAGTGTTTTGGGGCGGTTGTCTGCATAGCTCGGCCTCCTAAGTGAGGTATGGCTTGATGGTGATCCGAAACTTGGCCCAGGCTGTCATCTGGCGTACCGATGATTTCGCGCAAGTAGCGTCGAATGCGAGGAGGGCGTGGTTGGCGAATTTCCGCCTGAGTTTCATGCGCTCAACTTGTGAATCGGTACCCGGTTCGCAGGCATAAACCAGCGCTTGGAAATCGCGCTCAACCATTTGCCAAAATATGCTCTCAGCGGTGTTAGCCCGTTCTGATGCGGCTTTTTTGTGGGCACTGAGCATCTTGTAGTAGCCGATCACTTGGCCTGCCAACGTGCGAGACAGCTGTTCGAGATCATCCAGTTCGGTCTTGACGGCCGTAAACATGACTTCGCCGAGGGCCGTGCTGTGCAGCCACACGATCGACTCGACATAATCATCGCCGGCCTGAACATACTGTTCACCAAACTGGTTCTTGAGACGGATTCCGCCAGCCCAAACGGCAAAACGCGGCAGGGTACGGCGGACACGGTTGAGACCTGTCTTCAACTGCAGACACTGAAAGCCAGTACTCGAGGTTTCGCCAAACAGCGCCAGCATCGAGCTCAGCTGGCGCCACGGACGGCGCTCAGGATCGACCCACATTGCCCGCGGATTGCCGCCGGTGTGGTCCACGGAAACGGTGGGATCTGCTCGACCGTCCTGGTAGCCAGGATGCTTGAGGCCTTCCGTTATGTGCAGGTGGTCTTGCTGTAGCAGGAGAAACCGACACATGGGTACTAGGCGGCCCATCAGGGAATTCTTCAGGTCTCGTGCCGCCGGGCAGTCTTCGCCTGCCGGCATGCGCTCCCAAGGGGCAACACCCAGGCCTGAGCTATACATCTTGCTCGCCTGGATCTGTTCATGAGTCAGCAAGTTGATATGCAAGGTGTCGAGTAAGGCATCGGCCAAGATCATCGAATGCTGTAACCCTGGATTGGCCAAGGCCGGTCCCGGTGGCGCGCTGCTCCCTTTGTGCTTACCGTTGTAGCCGGTTGACAACACGAGGCTGTTGTCACACTGCTTGCCGGCGAAGGCGAAGGACATGAGCGTCACCAGCAGAAGAGCCTTTTCCGCATCGTCGAGTGGGCGTACTTGCTGGATCTGCGTCAGTACGGTGGTGTTGCCGTTGGATACATGAGGAATCACGCACCCATAGGGCTTGGGCTTTGCTGTCGCGACGGCCGGCAGTTGCAGAAACGGGTTCTCTCCGTACAGATAAAACGCAGACTTATGCTCGTTGAAGTAAGACAGGCAGCGGCTGGCCATGGTCTGAGCATCCAGGGTGCTCCACTCGGCCTCGTCTGCCGGCGTGCACACCGCTTGGGTGATGGCCTGCAGCAGTTTGAAGAGCGCTACCTTCTGGATGGAGGTGCCTCCAATGGCGCGAAGTTCGAAGCAGCTGAAGATGTCACGCAGACTGACCAGTCCCTGGTTGTCGACTGGAATCCACTTTTCATGCAGCAGGTTGAATCGATTCTTCATTACAACCTCAGAGCCCGGTAGCCGAGCGTGGGCAGATAGCTGAGGTTGAGTCCCTTGTGGCCCGGCCCACCTGAGGGCAGGGTGATGCCACCGCGGCTGTCCACGATCACCACGCGCAGCAGGGCCTCCTTGCACTCAGCGTCGCCGAGGTAGAAGCAGTGGTGCAGGCCGAGGGTGGTCAGGGCTTTGACGGATTGAGCCTGTGGGGCGCTGCTGGCCGGAACGCTGACCACTTCACGCATCAGTTCGGCGCTGAGGGTCCGCCACTGTTCCGACGTCATGGCGCTGCGTGAACGGGGGATGGTCAGCATCTTCCCGCTGCGCAGGGTGAGATGCGAATTGCGGTCCGGCCCTGACTGAGCATCACGCACTAGTAGGACCTCAACCGATGGCGTATCGCTGTAGCGGGTTTCTGCTTTTTCCTCGGGCAGGGTTTTCCCGTCTGTGGCCAGGGTCAGGCACGCCAGCTGGCGCAGCGCCTTGCGCCCCTTGCGTCCGTTACGGTTGGGAGTGCCTTCATCCAGTTCGTTTAGTAACGCATCTAACTGGCCGTGCTCCTGGCGGATGGCATAGGTGGTCTCGATCAGCGGCCTGATATCGGTGGGCAGGGTGATGCACTGCAGCGACTGCCAGCACTCTAACGAGCGGCACAGCACATAGGGGCTATATACCGCAGCGCTCAGGCCAAACGCTTCGCTGGCATTCTTCAGCGCGCTCTCAAGGCTTGGTGCAAGCAGCCAAGCCTCACGGGCAGCGCTCGGACTGCGTGGCGTTTTACGTCCATGGCGCCAGAGCCGGCCCAAGCGCTGAAGCAGCATGTCAGTGGGCGCGAAGCGTGATACCAGGAAGTCGGCGTCAATGTCGAGTGACTGTTCGAGGACCTGGGTACCGACAAGAATGCGACCCTTGGCTGTTCTGGTAGGCCAGCCGGGTTTACCGAACTGGGATGCCCAGTATGTTTCGTTTGTTTGTCGATCCTGGTGCGTGAAGCGTGAGTGGAGGAGGCCGCATTCGATGTCGAGCGCTGTGGCATGCTGGCTGAATGCGAGAAAGCGCTCCTGGGCATCGCCGACGGTATTTTCCACCCACATCACTTGCTGGCCCATTTGCGCGCGTTTCAAGGCTTCAGCGAGAGCCTCCTGCTGATCGTTGAGCAGGCATAGTTTGGTGGTTTTGGCGGTATCGGGCTCGACCGGACACTCGGCCAGCTCCCCTGCGGAGGGGGCCGCAGTGATCAGTGGATAGGCGTCCGTCGATATACCGTCACCCAGCAGGGCGCGACGCCGATCGATGCTGAGGGTGGCGCTTAGGATGATGACTGTGCACTGCACTGATCGCAGCAGACCCACAAGTGCATCTAGGATGGTGCCCGTGTAGCCGTCATRGGTGTGCACCTCGTCGAGAATTACCACCTTGCCGGCCAGGCCAAAGGTACGCACGAAACCGTGCTTTACGTTCATGCAGGCCATCAATGCCTGGTCTATGGTTCCTACGCCGAACGGCGCTAGCAGGCCGCGCTTCCTGTGGTCAAACCAAGAGCCACCGGGTTTGCCTTCCTCACCCATCTGCAGCCGCTCCATCAGCCAGGCTTTGCCATGCAGAAGATGAGTGCGCTGTGCGCTGCCCGGTGTCAGGATCCGTTCGAGGAACGGTGTGAACCGATCATGGATCTTGTTGGATGTCAGCTGTGTGGGAAGGCCGAAGTAAATTCCGGTGGCCTGCCCTGAGGCCAGCATGCGATAGGCGCAGTACAGCGCCGCCTCGGTCTTGCCAATGCCCATGGGGCCCTCAAGCACATAAACGCCGGGGCCCGTGACCTGCTCGATCAGTTTCGCCTGCGTAGCATTGGCGCCGTAGTTCTTGAACACGTCGGAAAATGACATGCCGGGATTGACAGTGGGCATGACAAAGCCGGCCTCGTCGACGGCCCGAGCAATGCTCCCCTCCCAGGGTAAGGTGGGGTTTTCGAAGAAGGGGCCCGAGCCGATCCAGTCCGAAACGGACGTCAAGCCGGCCACGACACGAGCTATTGCCTCAGACGGAATATCCGGCCACTCCATCCCCATCTGGTCTTTGAGAGCCTGGATCAGTACAAGGCGCTGGCACTGCCACTCGGCTCCACCAAAGACTGGGTCGTCAGCCAGCCTGCCGATGAGCACGGGTGAAAAGCCGTGATGCTGACCGAGGATCTCGGGCACAAAGGCTGGGGCGCCAGCCGCCGCGGCAGCTAGTTGGCTCACGCCCGCATGGCCGCCCCATTCATTCTCGTCTTGTGGATTGACGGCGCTTAGTTCGGGGATGTCTGCTACGCCGTCGGTGCACGCCCGGCGCAGCTTCTCGATAAAAAACGGGCTCACCTTGCCTATGTCATGCGCTGCCGCGGCCATGGCGGCACCAACAGGAAACAACAGTCCGGAAAGTGCTTTCGGGTATCGTCCGATCAGTTCCTTGGCCACCTCTCCGACGATACGGCAGTGGTTCTCCACGGTGCGGCCGGCCAGCACCTTTTCGCCGACCATAAACGTTTTGGCCGGACAGCGAGCCAATGGAACAATCGGGAATATGACACATTGACGCCTCGGTGGGCTGCTGAACACCTGAGACCCTTCCTGTCGGAGTCGGGATTATTCGGCGCCTGAAGCTTCGCAGTCAGCCATGGTGACTTCGCCCGTGCGGAAAATCATCAACTCCCGCTCTCCGATAGCTCCTTCGGGTACGCTAGTTGCTGTCGCAGCGGTTTCCCGTAGAGCAGAGAGAAAAGGGTAATGCCAGCCGATAACTCTGTGAGCCTCAGCGTCTCGATCTAGATCTCTTAGTGTGGCGCAGTGATTCAAGTTTCGCCGCCAAACCGTGTAGCCAATCGTCGGCGAGTTCCTCTGGATAGTGATCAGTTGCCTGGCTGCGTCCTATCCTGGAGAGCAATCTGTTCGTGCGTACTTTGTTGGGGCACCGGATGCGATTGTGCAGAGCATCCAGCGCTATCAGCAGCACGCTGGGTTTGATGTGTTGAGCTTGTCCGGGTGGCCGTTGATTGAAGAGGTCGAGCATGTCACCGAGTGACTGCTACCCCGCCTTTAGGTGAAACCAGGTTCCATTTGGGTCGGGGTTTTTTTTTTTGAATGGTAAGTCCCCCTTCGAGAGTGATGCATACCTCTCGACTCTGCTCGGAGGTGGTAACGATCCTACAAGGGAGTGTGAAAGCTCTGGTGGAATGGGTCGATTGCGACCTTGATGTCCCGTGGCGAGTGGCCTTCTTCGGTACTCGCCACGGGGGGCAACCGCCTCCAGCATCAATCAGAACCAGACACCACAAACCGGGCCTCTCTCAACTCCAACCGCCTATCGCGCGTCAGTTGCTTGATTCTTTCTTCCGGCAGCGCTGTCACCTTGGCCGTGGCGCGGCCAAAGCCGAGTAGTCTCAGGGCGCCAGAGTCATGGATAAGCTCAAGGTGATGATTTCTATCAGGGCCTGGTCGAGATCTTCTGGCGAGACTCACTCCAGCTCGCACTCGGCGGATTCCCAATGCGCTCGGCTGCGGATGACAACCGGGCCATTCTCGACCAAGTGAAGAAACTCCCCACGGTGCAAGAAGTCCCTCTGCTTAATGCCCATGTCAATGGCGTGTTCCACGGCGGCAGTGATTCTTGAGCCCTGCCGTGTCACCGCGAATGCCTCCAAATCTGTCGGGTGACCTTCACTGAATGCCCCGGTGATTCACGTCGACCACCGTACGGATCATCCGCAGCAGCTGTTCAGGCTGGTGTTGATGCAGTTCCACTTGGGTGGTCACAGCAGAGAGTAGCGCCTTTTCGTAAGACTGGCTGGCGACCGGTTCGGCTCCGATAAAGGTCTCGTCGCGGAAAATTTCTTGAGGGGGGGGATCAAAACTTCTGTGACCCGGATCTACCGGCGATTGGTGATGCGTTCGCGGGCCGCCTCGATCGCCGCCAACGTGTGGATGATTTCTTGCTGAGATTACAGAATCTTGGGCGATCCAGGACGCTCAGGGCGCCCGATCTATCCTCACCGTGAGGGCAGCTTGCTATAGATGAGCTTTCATCAAGGTTCTCCCTAGCCCAGATTTTCTCTAGGGCCCTCTATGTTCCTACGCAAGAGAGTTGAGTTTTATTTTAATAATTACGTCCTATAGTGAATGGAACGGCTCTGTGGCTCACAGATGGCTCCCTCGTCATCAGTTTGGGCTAGCTCCAAAGCAATCCCTTTGGGAGAAATGCTATGCCTAGCGGTGGAGTTCACATCACGATCTTGGAGCGCACTTCCTTGAGAGGCGACTTCCACGAGATCATCGGCCGCTTGGATGGGGCAGCAGACTCAGAAGATGCGAAGTTAATGAAGTTTGCCAAGCTCGGAGCTATTGGTCCTGATCTTTTCTATGCGATGGCGGACTACAATCCAGATTTGATAGAACTCGTCAGCTTTCTCAGCAAGCTAGGCGGCTCTTATGAATGTGTCACAAAATTGATGGCTCGCATTGACCAGAAAATTTCGAAAGTCGAGTCAGATCTAACTC
>NZ_JBFTLU010000142.1:0-9557 GCF_056396605.1 Pseudomonas sp. 05T35 | reverse complement strand
CCCAAGCTCAGGGTGAACGCGTTAATTAATAATGCGGACTCGTTCAGCCTTTTGATGTTTTCACTGGGTTATAAGGCAGTTTGGCAGAAAAGTCTCGAGAGGTCTTAATGCTTTCAAAGTTCAAACGGGAGCAAGCTCCCTCGCCACAGTAAATATCCAAATTACGTTCAGCGCTTGTTCATCCCCCCGCGCCAACCGATCCCCCCGACGTGCCTCATTCCCCCCTGCCACCATCTCACTCCATGCCGCTGGCCTTTTTTCTGCATGCAGAACAACCGTCACGTCGAACCCGCATCATCGGTCGAACCGACCTAAGGAAGAACAACCGTGAATATCAATTGGGCTGAAAAGCTTCGCCAGAGCGTCCATGAGCTGGCCGGATCGCTGGGTAACCTGTTCGTTGAGACGTTCCATTACCTGGCGCTGTTCGCCATCGGTGCAGTCACTGCCTGGGCGGCGGTGGCGGAGTTTTTGCTGATGATCAAGGAGGGTGACATCAAGATCGATGACATCCTGCTGCTGTTCATCTACCTCGAGTTGGGGGCGATGGTCGGGATTTACTTCAAGACCAACCATATGCCGGTGCGCTTTCTGATCTACGTGGCGATCACCGCGTTGACGCGCCTGCTGATCTCCAACGTGTCGCACCACAACCCGCCGGACATCGGGATCATCTACCTGTGTGGCGGCATTCTGCTGCTGGCGTTTTCGATTCTGGTGGTGCGCTATGCCTCGTCGCAATTTCCGTCGGTGAAGATCGCACACCCGCAGCGCAAGACCGGGGCGGGCTCCGGTGAGCATCCGGAAGTCGAGAAGGGCGAGCTTTAAAACCTTGCCGGCCGAGGGGTTGGAGTCTTGGGTGAGGGCGGCGGTAATTTGAAGTTGTCGCCGTTGGTCATCGCTTCAAGGATCGCCACGGCGCTGTGGCCCTGTTCGATGGCGATGCCGAACTGGATGCTTTGCACCAGCCGTTTCAGGCGTTGCGGGTCATTGCGTTGTGCGGCACTGATCATCCGCTTGGCAACGATTCGACCGGCGTTGGAGAGGGTCAGCATGATGCTGCCGTCGAGCCCTTGAATACTCAGGTTGACCTGATAATCCGGCGCAAAAGCGTCGGTGATCAGTTGAAAAGGGTTATCCATAATGCGTCACCGCTTGATGGGATCGTGCAGTCATTGACCGGACGGGATCAGGATTGGTTCGCTTTTCCAGACCATCGGCAGGCCGTTAGCTGAGGTTTCAACAACATCCGTGTGCCTCCATTCTGACGAAGCAAGGGCCATGCCGGTCCTGCTCAGGGTCAATAAACCGGCAATAAAAAGGCGAGCCCAATGGCTCGCCTTTTTTATTCATGGTCCGTTTCAGGGCATGACGGAGTAGATGATCGCTGACAGTGCGATCAGGCCGATCAGCACCACGAACACGTTCGAGGCTTGCCCCGAATACTGGCGCAGCGACGGCACGCGGCGGATTGCGTACATCGGCATCAGGAACAACAGGCAGGCGATCACCGGTCCGCCGAGGGTTTCGATCATGCCGAGGATGCTCGGGTTGAAGGTCGCCACGGCCCAGCAGCTGAGGATCATGAACAGCGCGGTCACGCGGTTCAGCCAGCTGGCCGGCATCACCCGGCCACGGCCGCGCAGGCTTTTCACGATCAGACCCTGGAAGCCTTCGCTGGCGCCGATGTAGTGGCCGAGGAAGGATTTGGTGATTGCCACCAGCGCGATCAACGGCGCGGCGTAGGCGATGACCGGAGTCTGGAAGTGGTTGGCCAGGTACGACAGGATCGAGATGTTCTGCGCTTTTGCGGCTGCCAGATCGGCCGGCGACAGGGCCAGCACGCAGCTGAAGCAGAAGAACATCACGGTCAGCACCATCATGCTGTGGGCGACGGCGAGGATGCCGCTGCTTTTCGGCTCGGCCTGGGCGCCGTAACGCTGTTTCTGATCGACGGCGAAGGCGGAGATGATCGGCGAATGGTTGAACGAGAACACCATCACCGGAATCGCCAGCCACAGGGTTTTGAAGAACAGCGGCAGCGGCATGCCTTCATTGGCCGAGGCGAAGAACGCGCCGTTCCAGTTCGGGATCAGGCTCACACCGAGCAACAGCAACGCGGCGACAAACGGGTAAACCAGCACGCTCATGCATTTGACGATCACGCCCTGGCCGCAACGGACGATCGCCATCAGACCGAGAATCAGCGCCAGCGACAGCACCGAGCGCGGTGGTGGCGCGATGTGTAACTGATGCTCCATGAAACTGCCGAGGGTGTTGGTCAGCGCCACGCTGTACACCAGCAGAATCGGGAAGATCGCAAAGAAATACAGCAGGGTGATCAGCTTGCCGGCACCGATGCCGAAGTGTTCTTCCACTACTTCGGTGATGTCCCCGGAACGCCCGGACAGCACGAAGCGGGTCAGGCCGCGGTGGGCGAAGAAGGTCATCGGGAAAGCCAGCAGCGCCAGCACCAGCAACGGCCAGAAACCGCCGACGCCGGCGTTGATCGGCAGGAACAGCGTGCCTGCACCAATTGCCGTGCCGTAAAGGCCGAGCATCCAGGTGGTGTCGTGTTTGCTCCAGCCTTTGCTGGTTGTTGCGGTACTACGGGGCAGTTCTACAGCAGGATTATCAGCAGCAGGTGTACGTACATCGGTCATCAGTATCGCCTCGTTATTATTTTTACTCGGGCTCACGTAATGCAGGCGGTCAGGGAATGCTCGTCAGCACTCCACCCAGCTCACAGCCAGGCCGCCCCGTGAAGTCTCTTTGTATTTGTCGTGCATATCGGCGCCGGTATCGCGCATGGTGCGGATCACCCGGTCCAGGGAGATGAAGTGTTTGCCGTCGCCGCGCAGGGCCATTTGGGTGGCGTTGATCGCCTTCACGGCGGCAATCGCGTTGCGTTCGATGCACGGCACCTGAACCAGCCCGCCGACCGGGTCGCAGGTCAGGCCGAGGTTGTGTTCCAGGCCGATTTCGGCGGCGTTTTCCAGTTGTTCGGGTGTCGCACCCAATACCTCGGCGAGGCCGGCAGCGGCCATGGCGCAGGCGGAACCGACTTCACCCTGGCAGCCGACTTCGGCGCCGGAGATCGAGGCGTTCTTTTTGCAGAGGATGCCCACCGATGCGGCGGCGAGGAAAAACGCCACGACATCGTTGTCCGAAGCGTCGGGGTTGAACTTCATGTAGTAATGCAGCACCGCCGGGATGATCCCCGCCGCGCCATTGGTCGGTGCGGTGACCATGCGGCCGCCGGCGGCGTTTTCTTCGTTCACGGCGAGGGCGAACAGGTTGACCCATTCCATCGCCGAGAGGGTCGAACTGATGACATTCGGTTTGCCGATTTCCAACAGGCTGTGGTGCAATTTCGCAGCGCGGCGCGGCACATCCAGACCACCCGGCAGCACGCCTTCGTGGCGCAGGCCTTGCTCGACGCACTCACGCATCACCGACCAGATGTGCAGCAGGCCGCTGCGGATCTCCGCATCGCTGCGCCAAGCCCGTTCRTTGGCCATCATCAGCTCGGAAACCCGCAAGCCATGCAGGTTRCACAGCGACAGCAATTCCACGGCGCTGGAAAATTCGTACGGCAACACCACGTCGCTGGCGGCTGGTACGCCCGACTCGGCTTCAGCCGCTTCAACGATGAAACCGCCGCCGACCGAGTAGTAGGTTTGTTCCCACAGCTGGCCGTTTTCGCCAAAGGCTGTCAGCGACATGGCGTTGGGGTGGTAGGGCAGGCTTTCGTCGAGCAGCAGCAAGTCGCGTTGCCAATCGAAGGCAATGTTCCGGCGACCGGCCAGCAGCAGTTCGCCGCTTTCGCGCAACTGCTGGATACGCGGACCTATGCAAGTCGGGTCGATGCGGTCGGGCCATTCGCCCATCAGGCCCATGACGCAGGCGCGATCAGTGGCGTGGCCGACGCCGGTGGCGGACAGCGAGCCGTAGAGACGGACTTCCACACGCCGGATTTGCTCAAGCAAACCCTGGTCAAACAGCGCCTGGGCGAAGGTCGCGGCGGCGCGCATCGGGCCGACGGTATGGGAGCTGGACGGACCGATGCCAACTTTGAAGAGATCAAAAACACTGATAGCCATGCTAAAGCCTTACAAGCAATGGAGTAGGAATCGCCGCCATTTTTTGTAGGCCAAGCGCAATGTCGGCGATACTGCCTACCTCGGTCAGTGCTGACCAACGAAACTTCCTAAGACAGGCTTTAGTAGGACTAAACAATGAGTCGTCAATTTCATGCCCAGACCTACGTCTGGCTGCATGTGTTTTCCTGTGCGGCACGCCACTTGTCGTTCACCCGCTGCGCGGAAGAACTGCACATCACCCCCGGTGCCGTCAGCCAGCAGATCCGCCAGTTGGAAGAGCGTCTGGGGTTTCGCCTGTTCCACCGCCGCGCCCGGGGTGTTGAATTGAGTGCCGAAGGCCAGCGCCTGGCGATCACGGTTAACGAAGCCTACGGCAACATCGACGCCGAACTACGCCGGCTGGATGCGGGAATGATCAGTGGCATCCTGCGCTTGCGTTCGATCCCTTCGTTTCTCGGTAAATGGCTGACGCCGCGTCTGCCGCGTTTGCAGCAGCGGTTTCCAGATATCCAGTTGCGGCTGGTGGCCGAGGACAGCAGCGTGGCGCTGCACGAAGGCGACTTCGACCTGGCCATCGACTTGAACGATGGCAGTTACCCGGGGTTGTTATCCACAGCCTTGCTCGATGAGCAGATTTTCCCGGTCTGCGCGCCGAGCCTGCTGCGTGGCCGACCGCCGCTGCACGGGCCGGCGGATCTGGTGCATTTTCCGTTGTTGCACGACATCACCGCCTGGCGCGGCAGCTATGAATACGCGGAGTGGGAGTTTTACCTGAACGCTATCGGCTTCGACGGTGCCGACGTACGGCGCGGGCATACCTTCAACCGCAACCACTTGACCATCGAGGCGGCGATTGCCGGGATGGGCGTGGCCATCGCCCGCCGGACCTTGCTCAATGATGAGCTGGAGCGGGGCACGCTGATCGTGCCGTTCGGCGTCGCGGTGCCCAACTACAAACGCTATGTGTTGCTGTATTCACCGGGGGCGCTGAGCCATCCGGGCGTGCGCGCGGTGCATGACTGGCTGGTGGAGGAGGCGGAGATTTTTCGCGGGTTGCACCCCCTGGGTGAGGGGCAATTGTGAGGGTTTTTTGCGGCGTTGCAGGTCGAGTCGACTCCCGACAGTAACAGCGCTTTTGCCCGTTGTCCGGCTTTTTTTGCGTATGAATATTTATCTTTTTTTAGGGGTTGAATTGTTTCTCCATCTGCCCAACTCTGTAATCAAGAGGTCACGGTCACCCAGGTTTCAAACACCGCACCGGATCTCTCGCGAGCTAGCTGAAATAAGGGATGAACTATGCAAATCCAAGTCAATAGCGATAACCATATTCAAAGCAGCATCCGACTGGAGGAGTGGGTACGTACTACCATTGAGAGCACGCTCGAACGATACGAAGAAGACCTGACACGGGTCGAAGTCCACCTGCGGGACGAGAACGGCGATAAACCCGGTCCACACGACATGCGCTGCCAACTTGAAGCGCGGCCAAAAGGCCATCAACCGGTTTCCGTTACTCATAAAGCCGACACACTGGAACTGGCCATCGAAGGGGCGGCCACCAAGCTTGAACATGCGCTGGAACACCTGTTCGGCAAATTGCGCGGTAAACGCGCCACCGTCACGCCGATCAACTCGGGTGCCCATGCCGACGCGCTACTTGAAGAAGAATTTCTCGAGAACGAACAGGCCGCTTTCAATAGCTGATGCCTGAAACACCCTTACCACCCCACTGAAAACGGGCCTGCAGATGCAGGCCCGTTTCGTTTCACGCCTTGAACACTGTCGTCAGAGGCGTCGCCGTATCTGGCGGCCATCATCCCGCAGCCTTATCGCACACCATTCAGCCTCGGCCCTGTTGATTGTGACTAACCGCGTCGTGCCTGACACTCGGGCTCACTGTCCCTGGCCTGCTGGAGTTTGGTAATGAAAGAGTCTGTGCGCTTTGAAGATAAAGTGGTGATTGTCACCGGTGCAGGTGGCGGTCTCGGACGGGCTCATGCGTTGTTATTCGCCAGGCAGGGCGCCAAGGTACTGGTCAATGATCTGGGTGGTTCGGCTCAAGGCGAAGGCGCCAATGCCTCGGCAGCCGACCGCGTGGTGGCAGAGATTCGCGAGGCCGGTGGCACTGCCGTGGCCAACCACGATTCGGTGACCGACGGCGACAAACTCGTGCAGCACGCCCTCGACGCCTTTGGCCGCATCGACGTGGTGGTCAACAACGCAGGGATTCTGCGCGACAAGACCTTCCACAAAATGGAAGACGGCGATTGGGACCTGGTTTACCGCGTGCATGTCGAAGGGGCTTATAAAGTCACCCGTGCCGCGTGGCCGCACATGCGTGAGCAAAACTACGGTCGAGTGATCTTCACCGCCTCGACCTCTGGTATCTATGGCAACTTCGGTCAGTCCAACTACGGCATGGCCAAACTCGGTCTTTATGGCCTGACCCGCACCCTGGCCATCGAAGGTCGCAAGAACAACATTCTGGTCAATGCCATCGCCCCGACCGGCGGCACGCGCATGACCGAAGGCCTGATCCCGCCACAAGTCTTCGAACAGCTGAAGCCGGAACTGGTCAGCCCGTTGGTGGTGTACCTGGCCAGCGAGAACTGCCAGGAAACCTCTGGCCTGTTCGAAGTCGGCGGTGGCTGGATGGGCAAAGTGCGCTGGGAACGCAGCCTCGGCGCCGGTTTCGATCCGCGTGAGGGCTTCTCGCCGGAAGACGTAGCTGCTCACTGGGAGCAGATTTGCGACTTTGAAGGTGCGGCGCATCCAAAGGACAACATTGAAGCGTTGAGGGAAATGATGGCGAATTTGCAGAGGTATTCGCTGTAATACCGAGGACTATTGCCGGCGTGCGCTCAATCAGCTTCGCCTCCGGGCACTCCCCCCATCGAACCCCGTGCTCACGGGGTTCTTTTATTTCGCCCATAAAAAAGGCCGCTGCAAACGCAGCGGCCAAGGTAAGACGTTGGATCAAGGAGCTACAAATCAACGTCAGTGAACACGGATCGATGAACTGAAACGGATTCAAATCATCTGGATTCTGTTGCTAATGAGGCGGGAAAGTCACACCTCAGTGCTTCGTGCTTTCGGCCGTATTGCCCTGAAAGCCAGGCAAGGATAAGTCCTTATCCCCAAAGGAAAAATAGCGATTCGGGACAATGACTGTTACAGCCTCGGCAACAGTCGCTGCCACGCAACTCCCCCGACAGCCTCCGTATCTACCTTCATGTCGCAGGTGCTCACCGTCGCGGTTGCCTTGGGTTGCTGTGCCCAGGCGCAGGCTGTGGACTTCAACAAATAGAGCACTCCACTTGTTGTAAGAGTTCAGCGTCTGATCGGTTCAGAGTATTTTTTTTAGTTGTTGATTTTACGAATTAACACAAGTTTTCGGGTGCGCGCTGTGTGCTAAATGCCTATAAGTAGTTGGGCGCCAGATGTGCAGTTGTCTTGTTGTTTTCTGGTGCTCTAAATCACTATTTAATAAGCGGTATTTTTATAATGACTGATGTTCTTCTCGAAAAAATACGTAGCAAGTTGAAGCATGTTTTTAAAAGTCGTGGTTATGGTCTGGATCCCGATACTACTTACTATTCCGGTGCGGTAATCAACGATCTCGGGCAGGAGGTTGTCGCTTATTCCGAGTCGCTGACCTGGGTCGTCATGGAAAAAGTACAGCATGATGAGCTGCCATCATTCGATGAAACGCTCGGTGGGATTTACTCTGTTCGATGGAGCCGGGATCCGAAATATCAGGTTAACACGGCGGTACTGGATGTCAGGGAGTTTAATCGGATCTGCCATGGGATTGTAATCGAGTTCCGAAAGGAAGCGCTCTTCGCTGAGCCGTTCTGAGCGTGCGGCCCTGCTCGTGATGGCCGGYGGCTTTGTAATGGCCATTCACGAATGCATTCCCGTTGCGGAGTGTGCATTCGTCAGCTGAATAGTATTTAAAAGGAATTTATGTATGGCGAACCCGGATTTGCTGAAAGAAGTCAGTGAGCAACTCAATGGGTGTTTTGAGGATTTAGGCTGCGGTATCAATGCGGGCGAAATCTATCTGCGCTCGGTCGTGGTTAATGATCTGGGGGAACCGTTCGTCGAATCCTATCGAACCAAATAACTGTTTGGCCAAGTGTTGTTTTTTTATGGTTGGGCTGTTTCGAAACAGTCTCGAACTTACGCGGTTTGAGGGAGATGTTCATACCTCATGCACTCACTCATGGCCCGGATCACCGCTAGCAGTTACTGGCGTGCCGGGCTGTGTTTTAAATAACTCTCTCGACGCATGCAGCGGTAATAGGCCGTTTACAAATGTCATAAGGAACAGTGAATGAGTATAAAACTTTCAACAGAAGCGCTACAGGGAACGTTTCAGGACGCGCTTTTACGCCCCTCTAAGCGGGCGATGGCCGAGCAACCTCACCTGATACCGGATTGGCTACAGCGTGCCAGTGAAGAAGATCGCCAGTATTATGTCGATACGGAACAGTCTCTGGCAGAAAAAGAGCAAGCGCTTGATGAACGGCTGAAAGAAACCAGGTCCCTCAAGGTATTCGCACACTCTTATGCCCAGGAGTTCGTTCGAATTCTCTCCGGCGAACTCATCGACCCGGAGCGGATTTTCGTCAACGCTCGTCATACGTTCCATGTGGGTCAGCAAAAGGTTGTTCAATGCAATCGCCTGACGCTTCCCGAGTTCATGCTCAATGGTTTGTATGATCCGTCCTCTGCTCCATTGGCGTTCACCCTTGAAGGCGAGGCGCTGCCGTCAGGCTTGACCGAAGAAGACCTCAAGGCAGTGATGGGCAGCGAGAGCATGCGCTCGCTGTATGCCGAGAAATTTGAAGAAAAGTACACCAGTGAAGCGGTACTGCAAGCCCTGCAAGCCGTGCTGGACGGTCGCACGGACCTGAGCTCGTTCAGTGCAAAGTTGCAAGGGCATATCAGTGACGACAGCCTCAAGATCGTCGAACGGGCCAGTCAGAACGCCGAAAACTATTCGGCGGGAGATCTTTTACTCGATAGCTGGAAAATTCCCTTTCAAGGGATGATTGTCTATTGCGGACCAGAAGGTGAGGGCGGTACGTGCGTTCTCTATGCGCCTGATGCGCCGGGGGGCAGGATCTGGTTCGAGTTTCCGAGCTTCAAACAACTGAACTTCCATATGTTCAACTGGGCGAGGTTGCCAGAAGGACGCAGTTACCTGAGTCGGCAGTCTCACGCCAGTGAGCGAGAGCGCACCCATTCGTACATGCGGCATTTACAGGCAGAGCTTCCGGTTCAATGGGGCATCAAGCGCAACGTCTGGCCATCGGTCGGTGCCGGTGCATTGCGCCAGGGTGTCTTGCTCAATGTCGGTTGGCTGCGGGGCGAAGTGGAGGCGGTCATTCCTGCCGGTTATCGTTCGGCCACCGCCTACCATCGACAGTATTTCGCCCGTTTGAACAC
>NZ_JBFTLU010000141.1:0-25933 GCF_056396605.1 Pseudomonas sp. 05T35 | reverse complement strand
AGGCGTTGTCGGCCACCACAATAGTCGCCGTTGGACGCACGGTGTCGATGGTGAAGTTGCCGGAGTCGGTGGTGCCGCTACCGGCGTTACCGGCCAGGTCAGCCACACCAGTGTTGGCCAGGGTAATCAGGTTAGTGGTGTCTTTTATGCCCGCGGTCGGGGTGAAGGTCGCGGTCCAGGTGATCCCGCCATCACTGGAACTGACGCTGGTCAGGGTGCCGTTGGGCACGCTGAGGTCACTGTTGTCGAAACCGGTCACTGCCTCGGAGAAGGTGATGGTCACCAGCGAGGTTTCACCAGCGGCCAGCGTCGGGTCGGCCAGCACAATGGTCGCGGTCGGGCGCTGGCTGTCGATAGCGTAAGTATTGGAATCGGTGGTCGCGGTACCGGCATTACCGGCCAGATCGGCAATCCCGGTGTTGTCCAGGGTGATCACGTTGCCGCTGTGAGTGACGCCGTTCACCGGCGTCAGCGTGGCGGTCCAGGTCACGCCGCCATCGCTGCTGCTCACCGCGCTCAGCGTACCGTTGTCAATTGTCAGGTCGGCGTTGGTAAAACCGGTCACCGCTTCGGAGAAGGTGATGGTCACCAACGAGGTTTGACCGATTCCCAGCGCGGTGTCTGTCACCACGATGGTTGCCGTCGGACGTTGGGTGTCGATAGCGTAGTTGTTCGAGTCGGTGGTGCCGCTACCCGCATTACCGGCCAGATCGGCGATCCCGGTATTGTCCAGGGTGATCAGGTTGGTSGCGTCGGTGGTGCTGGCRKTCGGGGTAAAGGTCGCCGTCCAGGTGATCCCSCCATCACTGCTRCTSACGGCGGTCAGCGTGCCGTTGGTAATGGTCAGGTCAGCGTTGGTGAATCCAGTCACCGCCTCGCTGAAGGTGATGGTCACCAGCGAGGTGTCGCCAATCTTCAGCGCGTTGTCGGCCACCACGATGGTCGCGGTCGGGCGCGCGGTGTCGATGGCATAGTTGTTCGAATCTGTCGTACCTGTGCCCGCATTACCCGACAGATCGGCGATTCCGGTATTGGCCAGGGTGATCAGGTTGGTCGCGTCGGTGGTGCTGGCGCTCGGCGTAAAGGTCGCGGTCCAGGTGATCCCGCCATCACTGCTGCTGACTGCGCTCAGCGTGCCGTTGGTAATGGTCAGGTCAGCGTTGGTGAAGCCGGTCACCGCCTCGCTGAAGGTGATGGTCACCAGCGAGGTGTCGCCGATTTTCAACGCGCTGTCCGCGACCACGATGGTCGCGGTCGGGCGCACGGTGTCGATCGCATAGTTGTTCGAGTCGGTGGTCCCGCTACCGGCGTTGCCGGCCAGATCGGCGATCCCGGTGTTGTCCAGGGTGATCAGGTTGGTCGTATCGGTGATGCTGGCGCTCGGGGTGAACGTCGCCGTCCAGGTGATGCCGCCATCGCTGCTGCTGACGGCGGTCAGCGTACCGTTGGCAATCGTCAGGTCGGCGTTGGTGAAACCGCTCACCGCCTCGCTGAAGGTGATGGTCACCAGCGAGGTTTCACCGATTTTCAGGGCGTTGTCTGCGACCACGATAGTCGCCGTCGGCCGCACGGTGTCGATGGCGTAGTTGTTGGAATCGGTGGTGCCCAGGCCAACGTTGCCCACCGCGTTTTGCACGCCGGTATTGTCCAGGGTGATCAGGTTGGTGGCGTCGGTAATGGCGTTGGTCGGGGTAAAAGTCGCCGTCCAGGTGATGCCGCCATCGCTGCTGCTGACCGCGGTCAGCGTACCGTTGGCAATCGCCAGGTCGGCGTTGGTGAAGCCGGTCACCGCCTCGCTGAAGGTGATGGTCACCAGCGAGGTTTCACCAATTGCCAAAACGTTGTCCGCGACCACAATAGTCGCGGTCGGGTGCGCGGTGTTGATCACGTAATTGCCCGAATCGGTGGTGCCACTGCCAGCGTTGCCTGCCAGGTCACTGACACCAGCGTTCGTCAGGGTGATCAGGTTGGTGGCATCCGACACCCCGTCAGTCGGGGTGAAGGTCGCGGTCCAGGTGATCCCGCCGTCGCTGCTGCTCACCGCGCTCAAGGTGCCATTGGCGATGCTCAGGTCGGCATTGGTGAAGCCGCTCACTGCTTCGGAGAAGGTGATGGTTACCAGCGATGTTTCGCCGGCCGTGAGGGTAGTGTCAGCCACCACGATGGTTGCGGTCGGGCGCACGGTGTCGATGGCATAGTTGTTCGAATCGGTGGTGCCGCTGCCCGCATTACCGGCCAGATCGGCGATTCCGGTGTTGTCCAGGGTGATCAGGTTGGTGGTGTCGGTGATGCTCGCGGTCGGGGTGAAGGTCCCGGTCCAGGTGGTGCCGCCATCACTGCTGCTGACCGCCGTCAGCGTGCCGTTGGCAATCGTCAGGTCGGCGTTGGTGAAACCGCTCACCGCTTCAGAGAACGTGAAGGTGACCAGTGAGGTGTCGCCGATTTTCAGCGCGGTATCGGTGAACACGATGGTCGCCGTCGGCCGTACGGTGTCGATGGTGTAATTGTTGGACGTGCTGGTGCCAACCCCGACTGTGCCCAGCGACACACCCTGGACCCCGGTGTTATCCAGGGTGATCAGGTTAGTGGTGTCAGTAATGGCGCTGGCCGGGGTGAGCGTCGCCGTCCAGGTCACCCCGCCATCACTGCTGCTCACCGCGCTCAACGTGCCGTTGGCAATCGTCAGGTCGGCGTTGGTGAAACCGGTCACCGCCTCAGTGAAGGTAAAGGTCACCAGCGAAGTCTGGCCGATGTGCAGGGCGCTGTTCGCCACCACGATGGTAGCGCTCGGTGCCGGTGCATAGGCGGTGTTCACGGTGCCGCCGTCGTTGAATATATTGTTCACGGCCGCCACGCTGGCACCGGTACTACCGCCGCCCAGCGCCGGACCGCCGGAGCCACTGCCACCGACGTTACCGGACAGCGCCGCGAAGTTGGCGGCGGTCATCAGTACCGTACCTTTGTTCCAGATCGCACCGACGCCTTTACCGGCCGCACCACCGGAGTCGGCGGAACCGCCCAGGCCACCACCGCCGCCACCGCCACCACCGGCGGCGATGTTGCCGGAAATCACCGAGGTGCCAATGACCGTCAGGGTGCCGCTACTGGCGTTGTAAATACCACCGGCAGCCGATGCCCCGGCCCTGCCGGGCTTGTCCCAACCGGAGCCGCCACCGCCACCGCCGATGGAAATCGTGCCGTTGTTCGCCGTACCGCCCGCGCCACCGTTGCTGTAGTTGGCAGCCCCTACGCCGCCCGCGCCACCGCTGCTGCTACCGCCGCGACCGCCCATGTAGTTGGGGTTGTAGCCGCCACCGTTACCGCCCGTGTTGGCACTACCACTCGTACCGCCGTACACACCCGTGCCGAAGCCGGAGGTGCCGCCATGACCGCCGGCTTGCCCGCCCAAGGCACCACCACCGCCGCCACCGCCACCGACCGCGCCACCGACGTAAGGTGAGGTAACCCCGCCACCGCCACCGCCGCCCGAAGCGGCGTTGCTGGTCACGGTGACGTTCTTGAGGGTCAGGTTGCCGGCGTTGAAAATACCGCCGCCCATGGACGCCGTGCCGTCCGTACCGGCGGCAGCACCATTGCCGGCCACCAGGCCTTGCTTGATGATCAGCCCGTCGAAAGTCGCAGTGACCCCGGAAGCGACCTGAACCACCCGGGTCTTGTACTGACCGTTGAGGGTCACATCGGCAATGCCGTCGTGGTTCAGGTCACCTTCCACCGTGACGTTCTTGGTAATGGTCAGCTGCGCGTTCAGATTGACCGTCATGGTGGTGCTGAACGTCACCGTGTCCCCCCCCACGGCATCGCTCAGCGCCTGACGCAGTGAGCCGACCCCACTGTCGCCGTTGTTGGTGACCGTCAGGGTCGCCAGGCTGTACTGATACGCGGCCATGGACTGGGCCGACAGCACGTTATGGCTCTCGATGGTGCCGGTGGCGATTTCCAGATCCCAGTCACCGCTCACACCGGTACGGTTGTTCGACGCRGCGATATCGCGCCCGGTCAGTTGCGCCAGCGAATCGACAAAGCTGATGCCCTTGTCACCTGCGGCGGTGTTACAGGCGTAGATCAGAATGTCGCCGCCGACGTTCATGTCCTTGCCGATCTCGGCCAGCACCGCGCTGCGAGCCGCCACGTTATCGGCCGACAGGTAAGTGTCGCCCAGCCACAAGTCGCCGCTATTGCCGTGAGCGATGATTTCCACAGTACTCACGCCGTGGTGGGTATCCAGATAATCGGCGATCTGCTGCAAGCCATCCTTGGTCGGGTCGAGCTGGACCACCTGGGTGCCAGGCGCCACGCCTTTGAGCAGGCTATCGGCGTCCTTGATACGTGAATCGACGAACACCACGCTCTGACCGGGCACGGCGGTAGGCGTCGCAGCGGGCGCGGGCGTAGCCGCTGACGTGTTGTCCGCCTGGCCGTGGGTGTCCTTGCTGGCCACCGGGTGGTCGGCAGCCGGTGCCTTGGCAGCGTCCGCAGTGGCGTGGGTGTCGGCTTGGGCGGCAGTATCGGCAACGGTGGCCGCCACTGCGCCGTCGAACAGCATTCGCGGTTCCAGGGACATGATCATTGGCGATGCCAGGACGCGTGCGCCCTCCGTGACCTGCGACTTGCCTTTGCTCCACCACATGCTGCTCACCTGGACTCGAACTTTTATGACTGCGCAAATAAAAAACGCCGCGATCAACTGATCGCGGCGTCGGCTTTCATACGAATGACATTGGCAGCACTGGCTGAGCCATCGTGCCAAAAGGACAACTCTGCGTATTTGTCGAACAGGTCCGGTGGCAGGATCGTGCGCCGGGGTTCCAGTGTGACCGTGCGCTTGACCTTGTGCAGCCCCGACACCCCGAGTGCCTGGTCGAATTCCGGCGCATCGTAGGCGAGGTTTTTGAAATCGTGCTCGAACCAGGGTTCACCGATGAAGTCGTAGATCAACCGCATGACCCGGTCAGGGGCCTGGCTCAACAGGTCGTAATCGACGATCAACAGCGAGTCGGCGTTTTCGCCGTAATAGGCCTCTTTCAGCGCAGTCCAGGCAAAGCCCACCAGACGATTGCGCTGGGCCAGGGTTTCACAACGGCTGTAAACGGTATTGCGCTCGATTTCGTCATTGAACAGCTTGGTGTTCTCGAACGGATTGGCGCGGTACAGACGTTCGAGGCTGTCCATCACCCAGGCGACATTGCGCACGCAGGCAATGGTTTTGGCCTTGGGAAACAGTTCCCGTAGCGCAGGCTGACGCGAGCACCATTGGCGATTGGTATCGAAGATAACGGGGGTATCTGCCTGATCGGCATAGAAGGAGTCGAACAGACCGCGCAATAGACGACGGCGCAGCGGGGTATCGATCACCGCGCCAAATTCGCTGCCGGCGCTGCATTGCTCCAGGACACTGGTGAACAGCGATCCGACGGGGCTGGTCATACCGGCATGAAAACGCGGGTTCTGCAAAAGAATTGCAGAAAGCAGGGTCGAGCCTGAGCGCGGCAAGCCGGAAATAAAGTGGAACCGCTGCATCCCTTCACCGTAGTCGGAAGTCCATTTGTAGGACAAAGCGTAGCCTACGATTTTGGATCCGACTAGTGGGCTTTTGATATCAAATTGGAACTAAAACCTTGCAGAAGGTGTGGTTGTAACGAAAATGGACAGAGTGAAACGTTTAAGCTGATAGATGCCTTCATCTGATGCCTTGAACGGCAAAAAATCACAACCTACGGCAGCTCCTACACGGTTTAGGCGTAGGAGCTGCCGAAGGCTGCGATCTTTCGATTTGCGGAAAACTGACGTTCTTCGCCGTACTACCCGTTATTTTTTTGGGTTATTGATGACAAACAACCGCGCCCGCGCATTTCCGGCGACTTTTTCGCTGATCTTCTGCCAATCGGCGGGCAATGGTGCGAACTCATCAGGTTGGTCAGCGGTGCTGAACAACCACACACGGTGCGTTTCGGGCGGCAGATCGGTGAGCCGATCGAGGTAAATCTTGTCGGCGGCTTCCTCTACCAGCGTACCGAAACCGTAGGCATTCGGGCGACTGGACGTGCCGTTGGCCAAGGGCGGAGTAAAGAGCCGCGGCTGGACGACGGTGCGATCGTAGTAGACGTACGGCATGTACCAGAGCAGATCGCTGATGACGACCTGATCACCCAGCTCATAATGCTGATTGATGAACTCGACCGTTACATTGAGCTGGTCATTCGGATCGACCGTCGCGTTGTTTTTCAGACCCACCCCTTCAATGCCGATAAACAGCACGAGAAATGCCAGGGCCAGCACCCGAGCCCGTTTTTTCAGGCCATCGACGCTCAGGGCCATGATCAATGGCAGCCCCAGCGCKTAGGCCGTCACGTAGCGCTCGATAAACACCGGCGAAATGAACGACACCAGGAAAACCAGCACCAGCGGTACCACCGCGTAAATCGCCAGCAAGGCACTCCAGCGGTAGACGCTACGATCACGCAGTACCGTCAGCACGATCACACCCAGCAACAGCACCGGCAGTGCGAAAAACACCGACCTGGGCAGGAAGTCATCATCGCTCTGGATCATGAAGGTCCAGACCATGGACGGCAGGGAACTGAGGGTGACCGGATCTTCCCACAGCACCAGCAGGTACAACCAATGGGCAATCACGCACAGGGCCGTGAAGTAGTGGGTGTAAAACGCGGCAGCCATCAGCACTGCATAGATCACCAGATACCGTGTGCGCTGGGGCTGTTTGACCCAATACACCAGTGCAATCGTCGCGCCGATCAGCAACACGCCGAGCAGCGAATACATCCGCACTTCCTGGCTGTAACGCACCGCCGAGGGGAATAGCGCCAGCAACAACCCGGCCAGCAACGCCACCCGCGGGTTGGCGATCRACCGTACCAACCAGACGCCCATTGCCACCGTGGCGATCCCCGGCAGCGCGCTGAGGCCGCGAATCGAGAGCATGCTGTCGCCAAACAGTTCGATCCAGCCGTGCAGCACCATGAAGTAGAGCGGTGGATGCACATCACGGGCCGCGTGAAACCAGATCCCGGCCAGATCGTACTGGCTCATCAGCAGGCTGGAGCCTTCATCGCCCCAAATCGCTGCGGCTGTCAGGTCGTAAAACCGCACGAACGCCGCCAACAGCAAAATTGGCCAGATCCCGTAATCGGTCAGCCATTGAAACAGACGCGCCGAGGCCGTCAGCCGAGTGCGCGCAGCACACGCATCAGGCTTGCCGGCAAGCTCTGTTTCTCTTCGGTATTCCATCTGTCCCCCTGGGTGATTGATAAGGCCCTATAAGGCTTGGACCTCGAATTGGGTGTGGATGCTGCCCCATTCCCTGCACGCACGCAATGTAGCGGCATTCGTCTTTGCGGCTACGCTGATCGGTGGTCGGTGGACACGCCGGCCTCCTCCAAAAAACACAGGGATAACAACCATGGAAGTGTTTACCGGAACCATCCAGACCTTCGCTTTCAACTATCCACCCAGCGGCTGGGCGTTGTGCAACGGGCAGACCATGCAAGTCGGCCAGTTCCAGGCGCTGTTCGCCTTGCTCGGCACCAATTACGGCGGCAACGGCACGACAAACTTCATGCTGCCGGACCTGCGTGGTCGCCTGCCCCTGTGTCAGGGGTTGGGCCTGAACCTCACTCCACGGGTGATCGGCACCGCCTCCGGCGCCGAAAAAACCGCCGCCACGGTGAGCAACCTGCCCATCCACACACCTACCGCAACCGCCGTCGGCACCCCGAACCTGACCGCCACCACCACCRTCAACCTGGCCAGTGTCGCTGCCACCCCCGCGAGCGTGCCCTCAGCGACCAATGCCTTTATCGGTGCCTCCAGCGGCGGCCCGGGTACGGCCAATATTTACTCCACCGCACAGGGCACTGCGCCCGTGCCGCTGCAAGGTGTCAGTACCAGCGTTGGCGGCACCGTCAACGTCGCCGTCTCCGTGGCGCCCATCGGCGGTGGCGTTCCCATGGACACGATGAACCCGTTCCTGGTGCTGAACTTCAGCATGTGCCTCAACGGTCTTTTCCCGTCTCGCAACTGAACATGCCGCCGGGGCCCAAGGCCCCGGCTCTTCACTTTTCTGGAGCCAGGCCATGCAGCAACAGATCAACAGCGATCACTTTCGACAGCTATTGGAAACACCCACCAAGCTGTACCTGGAGGATGGCAGCGAACTGTCCGTGATCATCGAATGGGTAGAGGACGTACCAAGGGCACGCTTGTCAGAGGGCAGCCGAATGCCTTTTGGCGTGACCTTGAGCAGCCCGGACCTCACTTCGTTCGTCGATGGACTCTGTGCGATCGACTTGCCTGAGCTGGGCCGCATCGAAGGCATATTCGTATCGCGCACCCTGGCCCTGGGGCGCGACGCAAGCCGGGCGTATTTCTACATCACCTTCAACTGACCAGAATCTGCGGCTGGCCGGGATACCAGACCAGGCGTTCGGCCGCGACACTTTGCTCCTCGACCTGAAACCCCAGCGCCAGATAATGCTGGCGCGCATGGGGGTTGCTCGCCCAGACCACCGTGCTCACCGGGCAGCGCACCTGTTCGGCGGCTTTTTGCACGCCTTGCAGCACCGTACGGCATCGGGGCGCGCCGCGTGATAGAGGCTTTCCAGAAACGGTCCGTCGGTCGCCCGTGACGGGCGCACTACCAGACCGTCCGCGGCATTGGCATTGTTGTTCAGCATCGTGATGCTCCTTGCGCTAAAAACCACTCTCCCTCACGCCCAACGCCGCCAACCGGCGCCAGGCCGTCCCCAGCAATGACTCACTGCCGCCCTGCAACACCACCAGCCCCCGCAACGGCTGCACCGGGGTGGCAATGCTGTCGAGGACTTTGAGCCGCACCGCGTATTGCGCTTGCACAGGCTCGGCGCGCTGGCTCTGATCGCGGCGCACGGCAATCGGCCCGTGGTGGTCGGAGGTCAGCGCTTCCTGATCGACAACCGCCGCGCCGTTGGTGTCGATTTCAGTCAACTCGACCGCCACCGCCGGGTGCATCGGATCCTCGGCGATAAACCGCCCCGTCGCACCGGGTGCAACCCGCCACAACTCGGCTTCGGCCAGATAACCGCGCAGTCGCGCGCCCTCTTCGACAACCCGGGCCAGCGTCTCCTTGGGCGACAACCAGCGGCCAACGGTCAGTTGCGGCAGCAAATCACGCACCTGACCGGCCTGGGGCGCCCGCAGCAGCAGGCGCTCGCGTTGCGCCGCCAAACCGCGATATTCGGCCACCGCCTCCGCCAGCCGCTGTTCGACGATGCCGGCATCGGCGGCGGTTTCGCTGCGTCCGGCCTGACGGCGCATCTGCAATTGCTGGATCTCGATTTCCCGGCGCGCAATGGCCTGACGCGAATCCAGGTCCGGCGACTCCAGCTCAATCAACACATCGCCCTGGGCGACGATCTGCCCGTCGCGGACATTCAGCTGTTTGACCCGTGCCGCCACCGGCGCATGCAAGGCACTGACCCGGCCAGCTTCCAGCATGCTMGGCAGTTCCACCGCGCTGCGCCACGGCAACACCAACACGGCAATCACCGCCAGCAACCCCAGGCCACTGAGCAATGCCCGCGGTGCATGGGCCTGTTCGCGGCGGCTCCACCATTCGCGCCATTCGCGCGCAATCGGCAAAAAGATGAACCACACCAGCTCGACCATCATCAGGAAGATCCCCAACAATTTGAAGAACAGGTGATACACCGCCAGCGCAATCCCGAAAAACAGCACCGCGCGCCACAGCCACGAGCCGTATCCCCACCACAGCAAACGCCGCTGCATCGACGGCGACCAAGGCTCCGGTGCCGGCGCGCCGTAACCGAACAGCGCCTCGCGCAATCGCCAACGACACAAGGCAAATGCCCGGCCCTGAAGGTTGTCTACTTCCCAGAAGTCGCTGAGCAGAAAATAACCATCGAAACGCATGAACGGGTTCAGGTTGACCGCAAGCGTAGTGAGCCAGGTCGCGCTGGCGAGCATGAACGCCGCCGTCCGCGCCGGCCCGTCCGGCAACAGCGACCAGGCGAGCAAGGCGATACATGCCAGCAGCAACTCGGCGAGCACCCCGCCCGCGCCGATCAGCAACCGCGCGCGCCGATCATTGACCCGCCAGGCGTCACTGACGTCGGTGTAAAACATCGGCAGCAGCACCATGAACGCCACCCCCATGCTCTGCACCCGACAACCGGCGCGTTTGGCCATGAAGGCGTGGCCGAACTCGTGACAGAGCTTGGCGAAGAACAATGCCACCCCGAACGCCAGCGCACCGCCAAGACTGAACAAGTGCGGGAAGGTCGCGATAAAGCGCTGCCAGTCCCGCGATACCAGAAATACCCCCAGACCCAGGGTCAGCGGTAAACCATAACGCAGCGCTCCAGGACCAAAACGCGCGAGCCACGGCCAGGCACGATTGAGGAACGCGTCGGGGCGCCACAGTGGAATCCGGAAGAACAGGTATTGGTGCAGCAAGATCTGCSACACACTCTGACGTTGCGCCGCAGCCTTGAGGCCATAACTGTCGCGCTGTTGCGGGTCGAGGGCGGAAATCAGGTCGTGGGCGCGCAGAAAACTCAGCAACTGCTCAAGCTCAGCGACGTCCAGCGGCAAGCCCGGTTCGCGATTGGCGGCGCGCAGCACTTGCTCGGGATCGCCCAACGACCAATGACGCAACAAGCGCATGGCCGCGGCACCGAGCTTGAAGTAGCGCCCGCGCAGCGGGTCGGCCAAGGTCCAGCGCGGCGATCCGTCCAGCGCCGGGGCGGCCATCTGCAACTGTAAATCGGCACGCAGGCTGGGCAATGTCATCTAGAGACCTACGCTTTGGCGCAAGCCGGCCAGCGGCTTGCGCAACAGGTACAGCGCCAGCGGCGCGCGATCGCCGAAGATTTTCGCCGTACCGCGCAAGCCGATACGCGGCGGCGCGGCCTCGAAACTGGCGTCGAGCCGATACGCCAACTGGCCACCGGCCGTCGGTTGCGCTTCATAGGCCGAGCGTTCGAGTCTGGCCAAATGCCGTTGCAACGGATCGCTGTCGAGAAACAGCGCCACCTGCGCGCCCGGCTCCAGTGCAATCGCATCACCCACCGCCAGTTCGATGCGCAGCTCCGCCTGGTTCGGGTCGGCGATTTCCATCAGCCGCTCACCAGTCTGCACCGGTTTGCCGGTCCAGCGTTCGGCGTCGGCGAACACCGCAATGCCGTCGCGTTCGGCACGCACTTCGCTGCGTTTGAGCAGTTCACGGGCGTAATCGCGTTCGGCACGCTTCTGCTCGACCCGTGCGGCCAGCAAATCAATTTTCGAACTCGACTCGGCGTCGGCAAAGGCGCGCTGGGCATTAGCCTTGAGCTCGGCTTCTGCCACACCCAAGGCCCGATCGGCGACATCGGCCTGGGCTTTGAGCGTGGTGCCCTCGAAGCGCAGCAACAGGTCGCCGGTTTTCACATTCTGGTTGGGTTTGACCAGGAACTCGGCGATCACCCCGTCCAACGGTGCCGCCACCACCCGACCGCCGAGCGGCACGACTTCGGCCGGCGCCAGCACCGACTGGCGTACCGGAATCAACAAGCCCAGCACCAGCACCGCCGCCAAGGCGACCTGACGTTTGCGAGTCCAGCGCAAGCGCCACGGTTGACGCGGTTGCAGCGCCAGCCAGGCGTGACTGTAGGTGTCGCCCAGTTGCGACAACAGCACTTGCTCGGAAGGATTCCACAGCACATCGCGAGCCAGCCACAAACCGCCGAATACCTGGCCCTGGCGATCAATCAGCGGCAGCCAGAACACCTGGGCGGCAGAAAGACTTTGCCAGTCGGCCTGAATCGGACCGCTTAACGCAGAGGCCGGTATAACCCGCGCCTGTTTCACCAGGTCGAGCTTGAACAACTGCGCCACCGCTTGCTCGACGAATGCTACAAACGGCGCATTCGGCTCCACGGCACTGACACCGGTGATCGCCCGCACCTTGCCGGCGATCAACAGCGCCGCGTGACGAAAACCGAACAAGGATTGACCGTCGTTGGCCAGGCTGTAGGCCAGTTGTTCGGTAGTGCGCGCGGCGCGGGTCTGGCGCTCCAGCTCCAGAAAGCGCGCGAAGACCTGCTCGGCGCCCCCCGTGACGGGCGCGTTCATTTGAGCTCCGCGAAGCGCGCCGTGCCGCTCATCCCGGCCAGCAAGCCGCTGGCGTTGGGCACCGTTGCGACCAGCAGCAAGGTCTGGCTGCCTTCGTCGATTCGCGCACCGAGGCGTTTGACCGTGGCGTCGATGGGCTGGCCGGTTTCATCGGGAACGAAGCTGAAGGTCTGTCCGGGCTTGAGTTTGCCCATCCAGCGCGAGGGCACCAGCAGGTGGATTTCCAGGCTACGGTTGTCGACGATGTCCAACAGCGGCGCCCCGGCGGCGACGCTTTCATAACGCTGAACCTTGCGTTCGACGACCTGGCCGTCAAACGGCGCGACGACGCTGCAGCGTTTGACCTGGACCTGATACACCTGAGATTGCGCCTGGATTTCGCTGAGTTTGGCTTCGGCTCGCGCCACTTCGAAACGCCCGACCGAGTTCAACGAAGCCAGTTGTTTGTTGTGCGCCAACTCTTCACCCGCACCACGGCTGGCGGCCTGCGCGGCGTTGAGCTGCGCCTGAAAAGCCGAGCAGTCGAAACGCGCCAGGGTGTCGCCCTTCTTGAAGGACTCGCCTTCACTGAACGGCAACTCGACAACTCTGCCGGGCAGTTCACTGGCAAGCACCGCTTGATCGCGAGCGCGCAATACACCGCGGGCTTCGCTGCTGGTTGTGGCATGACTGCCTGCGGTGCTGCTTTCCAGCAGCGGATCGTCTGGCACGGGCGTTTGCGCCTGGGCCACGCCTGCCAGCCCGATCAAACCTAAAGCCAAACCACGAAAGCGCTGCATAGCCGTGTCTCCCTGACAGATGGTCGGAGTCTACGACAGCTTCAACAAGCGTCAAGCAATTAGCCATCACTGCCCGAAATTGCGGCTCGCCACTGCTAAATCGAGATCAGCGCAAGGTATGATCGCAGTCTCGATTTCAGCGTTTGCGGATTAAGGACAATTCATGCGTATCGGTCTTCTGTCGCCCCTCGCTCTAGCACTTGCCACAACCTGCGCACTCCCGGCCCACGCAAGCTTCGATCAGGATGCCTGTACGCCTGAACTGTCGCTCAGCGGTGACGGACGCTGCAACAATGTGGCTTTCCTCAACCCTGGCAACGACAGCCGCGCCAACTTGCGCTTGTTGCTCTCCGATCAGGGCGCGCTAGCGCTGAACCCGGCGCCATTGAGTGATTTTGACCGTGAGGCCGGCTACGGCCCGGTGCCGTTCGACCTTGCACGTCTCGACTCACCGTCTGCGCCTACACCGATACCACCCCCTGAATCGGCCCCGGTTTCAGTACTTGATGAGCCACTGCGCCAACTCGGCATCAGCCACGAGGCCTCGACCATTGCCGGCAATCAATTCATCGAAGGCGAAGGCAGCCGCTGCCGCAGCAACAGTGAAGAGAGCGCCGCCGCGTTCCTCGCGCAACTGCTGAAAACCACTCAACTGCCTGCCGAAGAACGCCAAAGCCTGGCGCAAAGTCGCCTCCAGATGCTTGCCGCGTGCAGTTGGGAAGCCGATCAACTGAACAGCCTGCTGCCCGCTTCAATCACCTCGGAACCGGGTAAAGCCTTCCTCACGTACCTGCGTGGCGCGGCGCAGTTCTATGGCGGCCAGTTCGCCGAGGCCACGCAAACCTTCGCCAGCCTGAACACCAGCGAACAGCCTTGGCTCAAGGAAACCGCGCTGTACATGGCCGCGCGCATTGCGCTCAACGCAGCCCAGCAAAACGCTTTCGACGAGATGGGCCTGCCGACGCTCGAGCATGTGGATAACGCGAACCTGCAATTGGCCGAAAGCGGTTTCGAGACCTATCTGAAAACTTATCCACAGGGCGAGTACAGCGCGTCGGCCAAAGGCCTGATCCGCCGTGTGCACTGGCTGGCCGGTGAAGATCAGAAACTTGCCGATGACTACGCCTGGCAACTCACCCAGGCCACTGACGCCCAGCGCAACAAAACCCTGCCGGAACTGGTGGAAGAGGTCGACAGCAAACTGTTGACCCAGCCGGACAACGGTATTCAGGCGCCGCTGCTGCTGGCGGTCAAAGACTTGTTGAGCATCGGCACCTACCAGACGCCGTTCAACCTCAAGGCGCTGCAAGCGCAGAAAGCCTCGTTCGCCCAGCAACCGGCGCTCTATGACTACCTGCAAGCGGCGGTGCTGGTGTACCTCGAGAAAAATCCCGAGCAGGCATTGAACGTCCTCCCGAGCAGCGTCCCGGACAAGCTCGACTACCTTGCCTTCAGCCAACAGATGCTGCGCGGCATTGCCCTGCATGAGCAGCACAAATGGCCGGAAGCCGAAGCGCTGTGGCTGGAGTTGCTGGCCAAGGTCAAACAACCGTTGCAGCGCGAGCAGGTCGAACTGGCGCTGGCCTTCAACTACGAACTCAGCCAGCGGCTCGGCAAAGTGTTCGCCGCCGACTCACCGATCAAGACACCTGCCGTGCGTTATCGCCTGCAACGGCTGGTGGCCGACGCCCCACTGCTGCGTCAGCAATTCAGCCAGGGCGTAGACGCCACCGAGCGCAACAGCGCGCTGTTCGTGCTGCTCCACAAAGAGTTGCTGCGCAGTCAGTACGCCGAGTTTGCCGAAGACTTCAAACAACTGCCGGCCGAGCCGTCGACGGACAAACTCGGTGTGAGCATTGGCTATTTTTACAGCACCGGCCAACCGCTGACGATGTTCCGCTGGCAGGGCGACAAGGCTGAATCGGGTTACCACTGCCCGAGCATCGCCGAGATTGCCGCGACCCTTCAGGCGGACGGCAAGAACCCCAAAGGCCTGAACTGCCTGGGTGAGTTCATCCTGCGCAATGGCCTCGACAGTACACCGCTGGAAGCCAAACCCAACAAGTCCGAACTCGGCGCGACAGGATCGGCGTTCAAAGGCGAAATCTATTCCCGGCACGAAGGTTATCGCCAGGTCATCGACAACRCCAAAGCGCCGAAGGAAGACCGCGCTTACGCACTGTTCCGCGCCATCAACTGCTATGCGCCTTCTGGCAATAACAGCTGCGGTGGCAAAGACGTCGAGCCGGCTGTGCGCAAGGCCTGGTTCCGCCAGCTGAAAAGCGGCTTTGCCGATACTCAATGGGGCAAGTCGCTRCAGTATTACTGGTAAGCCATGAGAGATTTCCTCAAAGGCCTGGCGCTGCTCGCACTGCTGGTCAGCGCCCCGGCCCTTGCGGCCGTCGACGCTGGCGAGTACGACGCCTTTTGGCTGTGGAGCGGGGTCAGCACGCAACCGGTGCTGGCCCAGGCGAAAACCCTGTACGTCCTGCAAGGGCAAATCAGCGAATCACGCCGCATGCCACAGCGCGGTGTGCGCTTCATCGCCCAAGGCATCACCATCCCGCGCCTGACCCAGGGCGAAGTCTGGGTCACCTACCGCGCCCACACGCTACGCTGGCCGGAGCCGGTCTATCAGCAATTGCTGGGGCAGGTGCAGCGCTGGCAACAGGCGGGTAATCCGGTGGTCGGCATCCAGATCGACTTCGACGCCCGCACCCGCTACCTCGACGAATACGTCAGCTTCCTCAAAGACCTGCGCCAACGCCTGCCCGCCCAGTATCGCCTGAGCATCACCGGCCTGATGGACTGGAGCAGCCACGCCGATCCGCAGGTGATCGGCCAGCTCAAAGGCGTGGTCGACGAAGTGGTGGTGCAAACCTACCAGGGCCGCCACAGCATCCCCAACTACGCCGCCTACCTGCCAAGGCTGAACAGGCTCGGCCTGCCGTTCAAGGTCGGACTGATTCAGGGCGGCGAATGGGRGGCGCCGGGGTATTTGAAGGACAGCGAGTGGTTTCGCGGGTATGTGGTGTTTTTGCAGAATCGGTAGCCTAACGCTGCATCCCCCAGCGCTTCACCGTCACTCGCTCCAGCGTGTCGAACACCAGGTTCTCCACCAGCAAACCGATAAGGATCACCACCGCCAACCCGGCGAACACCTTGTCGGTGTACAGCTCGTTGCGGTTCTGGAAGATGTACCAGCCCAGGCCGCCCTTGCCGCTGGTAGCGCCAAACACCAGCTCGGCGGCGATCAGCGTGCGCCAGGCGAAGGCCCAGCCGATTTTCAGCCCGGCAAGGATCGACGGCAGCGCGGCGGGAATCAGGATGAACAGCACAAACCGGATCCCCCTCAAGCCGTAGTTTCGGCCGGCCATGCGCAAGGTTTCCGAGACCCCGAGAAATCCCGCATAAGTGTTCAGGGCCAGCGCCCAGAGCACCGAATGCACCAGCACGAAAATCAGGCTGTTCTGCCCCAACCCGAACCACAGCAGTGCCAACGGCAACAAGGCAATCGCCGGCAATGGGTTGAACATCGAGGTCAGGGTGCTCAGCAGGTCGCGGCCGAACTGGGTCGACACGGCCAACGTGGTCAGGGCAAACGCCAGGACGATACCGACCAGATACCCCTTGAGCAGCACCACCAGCGAAATCCCGACCTTGCCCAACAATTCTCCGCTGAGCAGTCCGTCGTACAGTGCACTGCTGGTTTGCAGGAAGCTCGGCAGTAACAGGTCATTGTTCTGATAGCGGGCGACGGCTTCCCAGAGYACCGCCAGCAGTATCAGGATCAGGCTTTTACGCAACCAGCCCTGCTGCCAGAGGCGCTGGCCAAGGGGCAATTCGCGCTCCAGCGCAACGCTCGACAGGGGTTGCAACTCAACTTCGTATTCTTGACGCACAGGTGATGAATGGCTCATCGGGCACTCCTCCAGCCGCTCAATAAGCGATGCGGATATCGTTGAAATCCAGTTCGAGTTCGCTCTCGGCAGACTGGCCTTCATCGAACAACAGCCGATGAATGCGTCGTGCCGACTGCTGAAACGCCACGCCGCCAAGGCTGTGCAAATCGTATTGATGGCTGTGGATTTCCGCTCGCACCCGACCGGGATGAGGCGACAGMAACAGAATCCGGTTACCCACCACCAGCGCCTCTTCGATGGAATGGGTAACGAACAACAGGGTGAAACGCACCTCCTCCCACAACAGCAACAACTCTTCCTGCATCTTGCGTCGGGTCAGCGCGTCGAGCGCGGCGAATGGTTCATCCATCAGCAGGATTTTTGGTTGCATGGCCAAGGCCCGGGCAATCGCCACCCGCGCCTTCATGCCACCGGACAAGGTATGTGGATAGGCATCGGCAAATGCCGCCAGCCCGACCTTGTCGAGGTAGTGCAACGCCCGTTCTTCAGCCTCGCGACGCTTGAGGGTTTGCGAGGCCAACAGCGGGAACATCACGTTCTGTTTGACGGTTTTCCACGGTGGCAGTTGATCGAACTCCTGAAACACCACAATCCGGTCAGGCCCCGGCGCACTGACCGCCTGACCTTGCAGGCGGATCTGCCCTTCACAGGGCTGGATGAACCCCGCGACGGCCTTGAGCAAGGTCGACTTGCCGCAGCCGGACGGGCCAAGCAGCACAAAACGATCGGCGGGATCGACCTCGAAACTGACCTGATGCGTTGCCCGCACCACCCGTTGCGGCGTGCGGTATTCAAGGCTGACGTGATCGACCGCGAGCAACGACTGGGTGCTGGCGATCGGGTTGCTGGCCGTGTGGCCTTGCAAGAGAGCGTTCATGGCAATCAGCTCCCTTGCAGCGGCTTGGCGTCCTGGAAGAAGTAGTCCTTCCACGAGTCCGGCTTGTTCTTGATCGCGCCGACGCGGTAGAGGAATTCGGCCAACGGATACGTGTTTTTCGGCGTGACGCTGAATTCGAACTGCGGGTTGTCGATGATTTTCAGCAACGCGGCGCGGTCGATTTTCGCTTTGGTCACCCGCAGGTAAGTGTCCGCCGCCGCGCCCTTGTCCTTCTGGGCGAACTCGGCGGCTTCGGTCAGGGCTTCGACGAAGGCCTTGTAGGTTTTCGGGTTCTCGTTGCGAAATTTCTCGGTGGCGAACAGCACGGTCGGCGACCTTGTCACCCCACTGCTTGGCAGCGGCGTACTGGAGGAACCGTGACTGCACGGAAACCCCGACCGCCGGCACCGCAATGCGGTCCTTCTCTGTGAAGTCCGCGATGGTCTTGACCTTCGGATTGTTGCTCACCAGGTAGTACGGGAAGTTGCCGAGCGAGGCCACGGCCTTGACGTTCTGCTTGCCGTGAGTGCGGTCCCAGATGGTCAGCAACGGACCAACGCCAGCACCGGCAATGTCGATGGACCCTGAGAGCAACGCATCGTTGACGGCCGCGCCGCCGGAGAGCTGGGTCCAGTCGACCTTGATGTCGATGCCCTCTTCCTTGCCGTGCTTCTCGATCAGGTGCTGGTCGCGGACCACGTTGAGCAACAGGTAAACGATGCCGAACTGCTCGGCGATGCGAATTTCGCCTTCGGCGTGCGCCACAGGCGGTGCGACCAGACTGCCGGCGAGCAGGCTGAAACCCAGACCGATGGCGGCGGCCAGCGGCGCGAATGGAATACGTTTGGACATGGCAGGTATCTCCGAAATGCAGCCGATCAGAAAGGCGCGTCACCCTGAATGGTGGTGCGGTAGAGCTTGCGGCGCAGATGACTCGGGCAACCGGCGGCCAGGTGAATCAGCGAGCGGTTATCCCAGAACACCAGGTCGTGGGGTTGCCATTGATGGCGGTAGATGTTTTCCGGCAACACGCTGTGGGCGTAGAGCTCGGCCAGCAGTTGCCGGCTTTCGTCTTCCGGCAAGCCAACGATGCGGGTGGTGAAGCCTTCGCTGACAAACAGCGCCTTGCGGCCGTTTTCCGGGTGAGTGCGAACCACCGGATGCACCACTTCGTTGACCTGAGCGAGTTGCTCCGGGGTCAGGGTCGGGCGCCAGTTACCTTCGAATTTGCTCTCGCTGTAACGTGCGGTATAGGAATGCGCGGCAGAGCGTCCTTCGACCGCTTTGCGCAAGGCTTCGGGCAGGGTGTCCCAGGCTTTGTGCTGGTCGGCAAACAGCGTGTCGCCGCCTTCGGACGGCAGCTCCTGGGCATGGAGCATCGAGCCCAGGCTCGGCAGTTCTTTATAGGACAGGTCGGAGTGCCAGAACTTGCCGGCGTCACCGAGGCCGATGGCCTGGCCGTTTTCGATGATGTTGGAAACGATGAGGATTTCCGGGTGATGGGCCAGCAGAAACTGCTTGAGTACATGGATCTGCAGCACGCCGAAACGGCGGCTGAAGGCGATCTGTTGTTCGGGGCTGATGCGCTGATTTCGGAACACCACGACATGGTGATCCAGGTGCGCGCGGTGGATCCGTGCGAAGTCTTGGTCGTTGACCTGCAAGGCGAGGTTCAGGCCAATGATTTCGGCACCGACGGCGCCGCTGAACGGGCGAATCTCGAACGATTGCGGCGCAAGGGTCGCGGCGCTGGGCAAAGCGGACAGTACAGGCATACATCACTCCCACGCAGAGCACGCTCAATGGCGTGCGCGTCGATCAGAAACTCACGGGGGCCCGTGTGGGTTCATTTCGTGCGKCRCGCCGATTGGTCGGYRGGTACGCAGGGRWKTGACTTTATAGRTATAAGAAYKWRAATTTAAATACCGTTAAYGAATAACGATATGGCTTTTGAAATGCGCCGCTATTGAGGCACTCATCGCGAGCAGGCTCGCTCCCACACTGGATCGTGCCAGGCACATATTTTGTGTGCGCAGCAAATCCCCWGTGGGAGCGAGCCTGCTCGCGATGAGGCCACCAGCCCTGCCAAAGACTAGCGCTCGTGCAGCGCCTCTGCCCGCGCCTTGATGATTGGCTTGAGCAGGTAGCTGAGGATGGTCTTCTTGCCGGTGATGATATCCACCGAGGCGACCATGCCCGGAATGATCAGCAAGGGTTTTTCGTCGGTGCCCAGGTGGCTGCGCTCGGTGCGCAGCTTGATCATGTAGTAGGTGGTTTTCTTGTCTTCGTCGGTGATGGTGTCGGCGCCGATCTGCTCCAGCTTGGCTTTCAGGCCACCATAGATGGTGTAGTCATAGGCGGTGAACTTGACGATGGCTTCCTGGCCCGGGTGCAAGAACGCGATGTCTTGCGGACGAATTTTCGCTTCCACCAACAGGGTGTCATCCAGCGGGACGATTTCGACCATGTCACTGCCGGGCTGGATCACGCCACCGATGGTATTGACCAGCAGCTGCTTGACAATGCCGCGCACCGGCGAGGTCACCAGGGTCCGGCTGACACGGTCTTCCAGTGCCTTGCCGGTCGCCTTCGCCTTGTTCAGGTCGGTACGGGCCTCGTTGAGCTGGGTCAGCGCCTCACTGCGGAACTTGCCACGGGTCTCGTCGATCTTGCGCTGCACTTCCTTGATCGCCGACTCGGCACGCGGGATCGCCAGGGTGGTGGCGTCCAGTTGACCGCGGGTTTCGACTTCGGCGCGCTTGAGTCGCAGCACTTCCACCGGCGACACCGCGCCTTGAGCCACCAGCGGCTCGGACATGTTGATTTCCTGACGTTGCAACGCCAGACCGCTGCGGTACTGCGCCTGCTTGGAGGTGAATTCACGCAGCTCCTGTTGTTTCTGGATTAGTTGCTCCTGCAGGCCGCCGACTTCATCGTGCAATTGCTGGCGACGGCTCTCATAGAGTGATTTTTCGCTGGCGGCCTGACCGGGCACAGCTTTCATCACATCGTCAGGAAAACTCAGCGGGCGGTCGTCGACTTCCGCGCTCAAGCGTTCCACGCGCAGCAACATCGACAAACGGTCGGCTTCGGTTTCGCCGACGTTGGACTGAAAGCGCGTGTCATCCAGACGAATCAACGGCGCACCGGCCTCGACGATTTGCCCTTCGCGAACGAAGAGTTCAGCGACGATACCGCCCTCCAGGTTCTGGATTTTCTGAAGTTTGGAGGATGGAATCGCCTTGCCATCGCCTTTCGTGACCTCATCGATCACCGCAAAGTTGGCCCACAACAGCAGGAACAGAAAGAAGCCGATGATGGCCCAGATGGTCAGGCGGACCACCCGCGGGGCGTCTTCGATCAGCGCCTTGTTCACCTCGGGCAAGGGTTGGCCTTGCAGTGATTCGGAGCCTTTGAAGTAACGGCGGATCGAGTCGCGCATTCCGGACTTAAGCAACACTGATCTGCCCCTTCTTCAACGCTTCCATCACCGAGGCTTTTGGACCATCGGCCAGAATTTGCCCGCGATCGATCACCAGCAACCGATCGACCAGCGACAACAACGATGCCCGGTGCGTCACCAGCACCACGGTCTTGTTCTCTACAACGGCTTGCAGGCGTTGTTTCAAGCGCTCTTCACCGGTGTTATCCATGGCGCTGGTCGGTTCGTCGAGCAGCAGGATCGGCGGATTGAGCAACAGGGCACGGGCCAGGGCCACGTTCTGACGCTGGCCGCCGGAGAGGTTTTGCCCGCGCTCGCCGACTTGCAATTCGTAGCCTTGCGGGTGCAATCGGGCGAATTCGTGCACGCCGGCCAGTTCGGCGGATTGCAGTACCAGCTCGTCTTCCATGTAGCGGGCGCCGGACACCAGGTTGTCGCGCAACGTACCGGCGAGCAACTGGATGTCCTGCGGTACATAGCCGATGTTGTGGCGCAATTCACTGACGTCGATCTGACGGATATCCACACCATCCACCAGCAACGCGCCATCGTCCGGCTGATACAGGCCGACCAGCAGTTTGGCCAGCGAGCTCTTGCCCGAGCCACTGCGGCCGATGATGCCGATCTTTTCACCCGGCTTGATGATCAGGTTGATGTTCTTCAGCGCCGGGTTCTGCTGACCCGGGTAGGTGAAGTTCAACTGACGGCACTCGATGCCACCCTGCAGGACTTTACGGCTCAGCGGGCGCTCTTCGAAGTTGCGCTCTTGCGGCAGCTCCATCATCTGGTCGACCGAGGTCATGGTGACCCGCGCCTGCTGATAACGGGTCAACAGACCTGACAACGACGCCAGCGGGCTGAGGGCCCGACCACTGAGCATGTAGCAGGCGATCAGGCCACCCATGCTGAGGTTGCCGGCAATGATCTGGTAAACGCCGAAGACGATCATGATCACCCCGGCCAGTTGCTGGATCAGCAGGGTGATGTTCATCGCCAGGCCGGAAAGCATTTTCACCCGCAGCTCGAGGCGGCTGAGGGTGCCGATGGTCTGCTCCCACTGATACTGACGCTCGCTTTCAGCGTTGTTGACCTTCACCGCATCAAGCCCGGCGAGGGTTTCGATCAGGCTCGACTGGCGCTCGGCCCCCAGCGCCATGGTTCGCTCCATGGTCGCCACCAGCGGCTTCTGCAAGGCGTAGCCGATCAGCAGGGCAATCGGGAACGCCAGCACCGGAATCCACACCAGGTGCCCGCCCAGCAGGGCGATCACCAGGAAAATCAGCAAGGTGAACGGCAGGTCGATCAGGCTGGTCAGGGTCAGCGAGGCGAGGAAGTCGCGCAGGCTCTGAAACTCGTGGATGTTCTGGGCAAAGCTGCCGACCCGTGCCGGGCRGTACTTCATGGCCATGCCGACGATCCGCTCGAACAGCGTCGCGGAGATGATCAGGTCGGTTTTTTTGCCGGCCAGGTCCAGGCACAGACTGCGCAGGCTTTTAAGGATCAGGTCGAACAGGTAAGCCCCGGTGATGCCGAGGGCCAGCACCCACAGGGTCGCCTCGGCCTGGTTCGGCACCACGCGGTCATAGACGTTCATCACGAACAGCGGCGCGGCCATGGCGATGATGTTGATCAGGAAACTGGCAGCGATGGCGTCGGCGTACAACCAGCGCGAGCGCTTGAGGGTGTCGCGGAACCAGGAGCGCGCACGCGGGATCAGCGTGCCGTGGTTCACATCGAATTTGTGTTGGGGCTGGGCGAAAAACGCTTGCCCGGTGTAATCGTCAGCCAGCAGTTCGCGACTGACGTGAACTTCACCGCCATCGCTTTCACTGAGCAGCAGGCGCGCCTGGTCATCGCCGAGCCAGCCCAGCAGCACGGCACTGCGACCATCCTTGAGCAGCAACAGTGCCGGCATGGCAATCGCCGGAATTTGCGCCAGCTTGCGTTGCAGCACCCGTCCTTGCAGGCCGGCGCGGGCCGCCGCACGCGGGAGCAACTCGACGCTCAAACGCTGCTTGGGCAATGGCAGACCGGTGGTCAGCATCGCCGCGCTCGCTGGTTTCTGGTGCAGCGTGCAGAGGGCTAGCAGGCCGTCCAGTAACGGATCGTCGTGCAACGCGCGTGGATCATGACGGAGGTGAACTCGACTGGCTTCTGATTCCACGCTTGGCACTCTTGGCTAACTAACTAGAAGGATCTGCTCAATTCATGCCGGGCAGTTGGACCTTGGGCTTCACATCGTTCGACACGACGGAGGCCATGGGTGCAACTACGCCCTGACTTTTGAGCAATTCGCCCATGGTCGCCTTGATTCGATATTGAGTAAATAACTGAATGTTCTTGATATCCGCCAGGCGACGGGAAGCGGTGAACAGTTCGTTCTCGCTGTCGAGCAAGTCGAGCAAGGTGCGTTGGCCCAAGCTGAACTGTTGTTGATACGCGGTGCGCACGGAAGCGCTGCGATCGACATATTGCTGAGCAATTGGCACTTGGGCGTTAGCGTTGTTCAGGGCATTCCAGGCCAGGCCCAACTCTTCGTTCAACACGCGCAAAGCGTTGTTGCGGATATCCAGTGCCTGGTTCGACAGATAGGACTTGGATTCCAGATCGGCTTTGTTGCTGCCGCCGGAATACAGGTTGAAGCGCATGCGCAACATGGCCTGCCATTCATTGTTATGACCGACCGTACCATCCAGATTATTGTCGGCGGTGCGGCCCAGTTCGGCATCGAAACGTGGGTAGAACGTCGACTTGGCAGCATCGTACTGCTTCTCGGCCGCGGCAATATCAGACTCGGCAGAACGCAGCACCGGGCTGTTCTCAAGCATTTGCTGGCGGGCTTCATTCAGGTTCGCCGGCAGCAACGCTAGGAAAGGGGCCGGACGCTCCAGTTGATCGGGCATCTGACCCACGGCGCTGAGGAAGTTGGTCTCGGCGTCCGCAAGATTGGTCTGCTCGGTGATCAGGTTGTTGCGGGCCTGGGCCATACGCGCTTCGGCCTGATCGAGGTCAGCACCGCTGCCCACGCCACGTGAGGTGCGCAGTTTGATCTGGTCAAAAATCCGTTCGTGGCTTTTCAGGTTCTCTTCGGCCAAGTGCACGAACTCGCGGCGGGTCAGCACGTCGAGGTAAACTTGGGCCACAGTCAGTGCCGTGCGCTCGGAAGTCCCCAGCAATGAATAGGCGCGGGAGTTGACGGTGGCTTGTTGACGCCCGACTTCGCTGGATGTCGCAAAACCGTCAAACACCATTTGCTGCAAGCGCACGCTCGACTCGCCGCGGTTCAAGGTTTCCCAATGATTGTTGCCGGCGCCAGCACGAGTGGTCGGGTTGTCAGTGCCTTCACGGCCATAACCGCCGAGCAGATCGACCTTTGGCAGGTAGCCGCCCTGAGCCGCTCTAAGCTGATGGTCCGCAGAAAGACGACTGTTCACGCCAGCCTGGACTTCCGGGTGGACATCCAGTGCTTGTTGCATGGCTTGAGGCAGGGTTTGGGCTTGTACAAAACTGGCAGCAAAAACAAAGGGTAGAGCCTTGAACAGGTGTGAGCGCATATAAGAATTTCCCTGGACTTCTTGTCTCAAATCACAGCAGATCGCAGTGCTGCGACGGAAAATGGCAACCGGAATGACCGTATGTCGGAAAGTTAAAAATCAGAACTGGGTCACACACTGCAGGCAGGTCGCCACATAAATATCAATGTGACATTAATGGGGCGATTGTTTAGGATGGCACCCAGAAGGTCAATAGTTTGGCATAAAGTTAATAACGAAAAAATACAGCCAAATTATTGACACAAATAGCGTCAAGTTAATGCACGACCCACTATAAAGTACGTCCAGACTGAATTTGGCAAACAGCCTCTTCAGGTCAATGGAAGCCTACTGAACGGAACACCGGAGAGTCCTCAATGAGCAGTGTTGTTGCCATCGTCAAAAGCATTGTTGGTCAAGTTTTCGCGGTGTCCCCGGAGGGCATCAGGCGTGTGCTGATTGAGGGTGACCGACTGTTCACGGGCGACCAGCTCGATACCGGGCCGGCGGGCGCGGTGACGCTTGAACTGGCCGACGGCCGCACGCTGGACCTGGGCCGCGATACCCAGTGGAGCGGCAGCGCTCCGGACTCCAGCACTGACCTGGCAGAGGCCACTGCGCAAGCCGCACCTTCGGTAGCCGAACTGCAACAAGCCATCCTCGCGGGCGCCGACCCGACCACTGATATCGAAGCCGCCGCCGCAGGCCCGACCGCAACAGGCTCGGGCGGTGCTGCCGGCGGAGGCCACAGCTTCGTGGCACTGGACGAAACAGCGGCCCGTGTAGCCCCCACCATTGGTTTCCCGACTGCAGGCATCGGCACGAGTACTTCCGCCGCCGACGTCACTACGGGTGGCCAGAACACCAATAACGGCACCAACGTACTGGTTGGTTCGACCCTGAGCCTCAGTGCTACATCGAGCATCACCGAAGCCGGCGGCGTGCTGGTCTACACCGCGAATGTCACCCGGGCGCCGCTGACTGACCTGAGCATCACCCTGTCCAATGGCTCGGTCATCGTCATCCCGGCCGGCCAGGTCAGTGGCAGCGTCAATGTTCCGCTGGCACCGAATGACAGCGTCTACAACGACCCGCATCAGATCACCGTCAATGTCACTGGCACCACCGGGGGTGGCGGCCTGGTGCTGACTGTCGATCCGACACCGGCCGTCACACAGGTCACTGAGCCTGGTGCTGACTGTCGATCCGACACCGGCCGTCACACAGGTCACTGA
>NZ_JBFTLU010000140.1:0-12691 GCF_056396605.1 Pseudomonas sp. 05T35 | reverse complement strand
GTCATGGCCACTATCGAAAACAACCCAACGCCTGAAAGCGCCCAAGACGCGGGCAATCCAGGCAAACGTAAATTCATGCTGCTGGTGCTGACGGTCTTGGTGATTGTTGGTTGCCTCGGTGTCTGGGGCTGGCACGAACTCTACGGACGCTGGAGCGAAAGCACCGACGATGCCTACGTCAACGGCAACGTGGTGGAAATCACGCCACTGGTCACCGGCACGGTTGTCAGCATCGGTGCAGACGATGGCGATCTGGTCCACGAAGGTCAGGTGCTGGTCAACTTCGACCCGAACGACGCGCAAGTTGGCCTGCAAAGTGCGCAAGCCAATCTGGGCCGCACCGTGCGCCAGGTGCGCGGCCTGTACAGTAACGTTGACGGCATGAAAGCCCAGGTCAACGCCCAAAAAGCCGAAGTGCAGAAGGCTCAGGACRACTTCAATCGCCGGAAGAATCTGGCGGCGGGCGGGGCAATCTCCCAGGAAGAATTGTCCCACGCACGGGACGACCTGACCTCGGCGCAGAACGCCCTGGCCAATGCTCAGCAGCAACTCGCCACCACCAGCGCGCTGGTCGATGACACGGTGGTTTCGTCTCACCCGGACGTCCAGGCCGCTGCCGCGCAAGTGCGTCAGGCTTACCTGGCCAACGCCCGCAGCACACTGATCGCGCCGGTCACCGGTTATGTGGCCAAGCGCACCGTCCAGCTGGGCCAACGGGTCCAGCCGGGGACTGCGCTGATGGCGGTGATCCCGCTGAATCAACTGTGGATCGACGCCAACTTCAAGGAAACCCAGTTGCGTGATATGCGCATCGGTCAGCCCGTGGACATCGAAGCCGACCTCTATGGCAGCGAAGTGAAATACAACGGCACCATCGACAGCCTGGGCGCCGGGACCGGTAGCGCGTTTGCCTTGCTGCCGGCGCAAAACGCCACCGGTAACTGGATCAAGATCGTTCAGCGGGTGCCGGTGCGGATTCACATCAACGCCGAGCAACTGGCCGCCCATCCGTTGCGTGTTGGCCTGTCGACGATGGTCAACGTCAACCTGCATGACCAGAGCGGTCCGGTGCTGGCGCAGCAATCGCCACAAAAGGCTTCGTTCAGCACCAACATCTACGACCGTCAGTTGGCCGAGGCCGACGCGATGATCACCCGCTTGATCCACGACAACAGCTCACTGGCGGCCAAAACCGCTCAACGCTGATTCGCCAATCCCCCAGCTGCGGCCGTAACGGTCGCAGCGACTGCCTCGTTTCAAAGGATTCGCGATGAGTACTAACGCGTCTTTCAAGCCGCCCAGCCTGGTGCTCAGCACCATTGGCCTGTCGCTGGCGACCTTCATGCAGGTGCTCGACACCACCATCGCCAACGTGGCCTTGCCGACTATTTCCGGCAACCTGGGCGTGAGTTCGGAGCAGGGCACCTGGGTCATCACCTCGTTCGCCGTGAGCAACGCCATCGCGCTGCCGCTGACCGGTTGGCTGAGTCGGCGTTTTGGTGAAGTGAAGCTGTTTCTGTGGGCGACCATCCTGTTCGTGCTGGCGTCGTTCCTCTGCGGTATCTCGACCTCGATGCCCGAGCTGGTCGGCTTCCGGGTGGTGCAAGGATTGGTGGCCGGGCCGTTGTACCCAATGACCCAGACGCTGCTGATCGCAGTTTATCCGCCAGCGAAACGGGGGATGGCCTTGGCATTGCTGGCGATGGTCACGGTGGTGGCGCCGATTGCCGGCCCCATACTCGGTGGCTGGATTACCGACAGTTACAGCTGGCCGTGGATTTTCTTCATCAACGTGCCGATTGGCGTGTTCGCGGTGATGGTGGTCAAGCAGCAGCTCAAGGAACGTCCGGTGGTGATCAGTCGCCAGCCGATGGACTACATAGGTCTGCTGACCCTGATCATTGGTGTCGGCGCGCTGCAGATCATCCTCGACAAAGGCAATGATCTGGACTGGTTCGAGTCGAACTTCATCATTATCGGTGCGGCTATTTCGGCGATTGCGCTGGCCGTGTTCGTGATCTGGGAGATGACCGACAAGCACCCGGTGGTGAATCTGCGGCTGTTTGCCTATCGCAACTTCCGCATCGGCACCATCGTGTTGGTCCTGGGTTACGCCGGGTTCTTTGGCATCAACCTGATTCTGCCGCAGTGGCTGCAGACCCAGATGGGCTACACCGCGACCTGGGCCGGTTTGGCGGTGGCGCCGATCGGGATTCTGCCGGTGCTGATGTCGCCTTTTGTCGGCAAGTACGCGCACCGGTTCGACCTGCGACTGCTGGCCGGGCTGGCGTTCCTGGCAATCGGCCTGAGCTGCTTCATGCGCGCCGGCTTCACCAATGAGGTGGACGTCCAGCACGTGGCGCTGGTGCAACTGTTCATGGGGATTGGTGTGGCGCTGTTCTTCATGCCGACCCTGAGCATTCTGATGTCGGACCTGCCACCGCATCAGATCGCCGACGGCGCGGGCCTGGCGACATTCCTGCGGACCCTGGGCGGCAGCTTTGCGGCCTCGCTGACCACCTGGATCTGGATTCGTCGCGCCGATCAGCATCACGCTTACCTGAGCGAAAGCCTCAGCACCTTCGACCCGACGACCCGCGATACCTTGAATACCTTGGGCGGGGCGGGCAATCCGGCGTATGCGCAGCTCGATCACCTGCTGACCAGCCAGGCGTACATGCTCTCCACCGTGGATTACTTCACGCTGTTGGGTTGGGGCTTTATGGGCTTGATTCTGCTGGTGTGGCTGGCCAAGCCGCCGTTTGCAGCGAAGGCGGGGCCGGAGGCGAGTGGGCATTGATAAGGGGGAATGAGGGGACGTAGCAGCTGTCGAGCTTGCGAGGCTGCGTTCGACTGCGCAGCAGTCGCAGTCCGGTACCCGCGGTTGTTCTGTTGAACCGCGATCACAGGTTTTACGACTGCTGCGCAGCCGAACGCAGCCTCGCGGGCTCGACAGCTGCTACGGGCTGAGTTGTGGTGTTTTCGGGCCGGTCAGCTACCTGGCAACGCCAGCTGTGGGTTCACAAAATCAAAGGTTTGCGCGCGGCTTTCGCTGCGCAGCTTGCGCGCCAGTTTGCGGCGGGTGCGCAGCGGCAGATGGCGCAGGATGAACAAGCTGACGGGGTTGCGCAGATAACGGCGCAGTTTCATGTAGCTTTCGTCGCGGGTACACAGGCTGTCGCCGTGCATCAACAGCACCGGCTCACCTGCAAGTTGCACGACACTCGGGTCCTTGAGCAGGGTGCAGCCGGCTGCTTTGCAGAAGGCCTTGCCGAGCAGGAAGTCACGATTGCCGTGCATCAGGAATATCGCCGTGCCGCTGTCGCTAAGTTCGCGCAGGGCCTGGCAGATGGAGCGTTGGAAKGGGCTCATGGCGTCGTCGCCAATCCACACCTCGAAAAAGTCGCCGAGAATGTACAACGCTTGCGCCGAACGGGCGCGGGTGGCGAGCAAATCCAGAAACGCCCGGGTAATGTCCGGGCGTTCCTCTTCCAGATGTAAATCTGAAATCAGCAATATCACTCAATGATCTCGGCTTTCTCGATGATCACGTCGTCTGCTGGTACGTCCTGGTGGCCGGACTTCATGGTGGTCGAAACACCTTTGATCTTGTCGACAACGTCAGTACCGGCGGTCACTTTACCGAACACGGCATAACCCCAGCCCTGAACGTTCTTGCCGCTGTGGTTGAGGAAGCTGTTGTCGGCGACGTTGATGAAGAACTGCGCGGAAGCCGAATGCGGCTCCATGGTGCGAGCCATGGCGACGGTGTACTTGTCGTTGGAAAGACCGTTGTCAGCTTCGTTCTGGATGCTTGGGCGCTTGTCTTTCTTTTCCTTCATGCCTGGCTCGAAACCGCCACCCTGGATCATGAAGTTGCCGATAACACGGTGGAAAATGGTGTTTTCGTAGTGGCCGGCCTTAACATACTCGATGAAGTTGGCCACGGTGATCGGGGCTTTCTCGGCGTTCAGTTCCAGGACGATGTCGCCGTGGTTGGTGGTCAGTTTGACTTGAGTCATGATTACTACTCTATTCAAGGAATTCGTGGCTTTCGGGGCGCTGCGTGACGCGTGCGAGCCCATACCTGTCTGGCGAAAAATCACCAAGGTGGGCAGTTTAGCGCGATGGCCGCGAATTTCGAGGCTGTTTTTCAAATCAGGTGCATTAAACGCACCTGTTTTAGGGCCTGCTCTGTCAGGCGCTTGACCGCATCGGCTATGATAGCGGCTTTGTTTTGTCAGGCCTCCATGAAGGCCACGCACTTGTACGTTCAAGGATCCTATGAGCAAGCCCACTGTCGACCCTACCTCGAATTCCAAGACTGGCCCTGCCGTGCCGGTCAACTTCCTGCGGCCGATCATCCAGGCAGACCTGGACTCGGGTAAGCACACGCAGATCGTCACCCGTTTCCCGCCTGAGCCCAACGGCTACCTGCACATCGGTCACGCCAAGTCGATCTGTGTGAACTTCGGCCTGGCCCAGGAATTCGGTGGCGTGACGCACCTGCGTTTCGACGACACCAACCCGGCCAAGGAAGACCAGGAATACATCGACGCTATCGAAAGCGACGTCAAGTGGCTGGGCTTTGAGTGGTCCGGTGAAGTGCGCTATGCCTCGCAGTATTTCGACCAGTTGCACGCGTGGGCGGTCGAGCTGATCAAGGCGGGCAAGGCCTACGTCGACGACCTGACCCCTGAACAAGCCAAGGAATACCGCGGCAGCCTGACCGAGCCAGGCAAGAACAGTCCGTTCCGCGAGCGCTCGGTTGAGGAAAACCTCGACCTGTTCGCCCGCATGAAGGCCGGCGAGTTCAAGGACGGCGCACGCGTGCTGCGGGCCAAGATCGACATGGCCTCGCCGAACATGAACCTGCGCGACCCGATCATGTACCGCATTCGTCATGCCCATCACCACCAGACCGGTGACAAGTGGTGCATTTACCCGAACTATGACTTCACCCACGGTCAGTCGGACGCCATCGAAGGCATCACCCATTCGATCTGCACCCTGGAGTTCGAAAGCCATCGTCCGCTGTACGACTGGTTCCTCGACAACCTGCCAGTACCGGCGCACCCGCGTCAGTACGAGTTCAGCCGTCTGAACCTGAACTACACCATCACCAGCAAGCGCAAGCTCAAGCAACTGGTCGATGAAAAGCACGTCAATGGCTGGGACGATCCGCGCATGTCCACGCTGTCGGGTTTCCGTCGCCGTGGCTACACGCCGAAATCGATCCGCAACTTCTGCGAAATGATCGGCACCAACCGTTCCGACGGCGTGGTCGACTTCGGCATGCTCGAATTCAGCATCCGTGACGACCTTGACCACAGCGCCCCGCGCGCCATGTGCGTACTGCGTCCGCTGAAAGTCGTGATCACCAACTACCCGGAAGGCCAGGTCGAGAACCTCGAACTGGCTTGCCATCCGAAAGAAGACATGGGTGTGCGCGTTCTGCYATTCGCCCGTGAGATCTACATCGACCGTGAAGACTTCATGGAAGAGCCGCCGAAAGGCTACAAGCGCCTGGAGCCAGCCGGTGAAGTGCGTCTGCGCGGCAGCTATGTGATCCGTGCCGACGAAGCGATCAAGGACGCCGATGGCAACATCGTCGAACTGCGTTGCTCGTATGACCCTGAAACCCTGGGCAAGAACCCTGAAGGCCGCAAGGTCAAAGGCGTGATCCACTGGGTGCCGGCCGCGGCCAGCGTCGAGTGCGAAGTGCGTCTGTACGATCGCCTGTTCCGTTCTCCGAACCCGGAGAAGGCCGAAGACAGCGCCAGTTTCCTGGACAACATCAACCCTGACTCACTGCAAGTCCTCACCGGTTGTCGTGCTGAACCCTCGTTGGGCAACGCACAGCCGGAAGACCGTTTCCAGTTCGAGCGCGAAGGTTACTTCGTTGCGGATATCAAGGACTCGAAACCGGGCGCTCCGGTATTCAACCGTACCGTGACCCTGCGTGATTCGTGGGGCCAGTGATCAAGTCTTAAGGAATAGTCGTGCTTACGATCTACAACACGCTCACCAAGAGCAAAGAAGTCTTCAAGCCGCTGGATGGCAACAAGGTGCGCATGTACGTCTGCGGGATGACCGTGTACGACTACTGCCACCTGGGCCACGGCCGCAGCATGGTCGCGTTCGACCTGGTGACCCGCTGGTTGCGGTTCAGCGGTTATGACCTGACCTACGTGCGCAACATCACCGACATCGACGACAAGATCATCAACCGCGCCCGTGAAAACGGCGAGTCGTTCGAAGCGTTGACCGAGCGCATGATCGCGGCGATGCACGAAGACGAGTCGCGCTTGAACATCCTCAAGCCGGACATGGAACCGCGCGCCACCGCCCACATTGCCGGCATGCACGCGATGATCCAGACTCTGATCGACAAGGGCTACGCTTACGCGCCGGGTAACGGCGACGTGTACTACCGCGTCGCGAAGTTCATGGGCTACGGCAAGCTGTCGCGCAAGAAAATCGAAGACCTGCGCATCGGCGCCCGTATCGAAGTCGACGAGTCGAAACAGGACCCGCTGGACTTCGTCTTGTGGAAAGCCGCCAAGCCGGGTGAACCGAGCTGGGAATCGCCATGGGGCGCCGGGCGTCCGGGCTGGCACATCGAGTGCTCGGTGATGTCGACCTGCTGCCTCGGTGAGACCTTCGATATTCATGGCGGCGGCAGCGACCTCGAGTTCCCGCACCACGAAAACGAAATCGCCCAGAGCGAAGCGGCCACCGGCAAGACCTACGCCAACGCGTGGATGCATTGCGGGATGATTCGCATCAATGGCGAGAAGATGTCCAAGTCCTTGAACAACTTCTTCACCATTCGCGACGTGCTCGACAAGTACCACCCGGAAGTCGTGCGTTACCTGCTGGTATCGAGCCACTACCGCAGCGCGATCAACTACTCGGAAGACAACCTCAAGGACGCCAAAGGCGCTCTGGAGCGTTTCTACCACGCGCTGAAAGGTTTGCCGACGGTCCCGGCCGCCGGTGGCGAAGCCTTTGTCGAACGTTTCACCCAGGTGATGAACGACGACTTCGGCACGCCGGAAGCCTGCGCGATGCTGTTCGAGATGGTGCGCGAGATCAACCGTCTGCGTGAGAGCGATCTGAATGCAGCGGCAGGTCTGGCGGCACGCCTGAAAGAACTGGCCAGCGTGCTCGGTGTGTTGCAGCTTGAAGCCGATGACTTCCTGCAAGCCGGCGCTGAAGGCCGGGTTGATGCAGCAGAAGTCGAGGCGCTGATTCAGGCGCGCCTGACCGCCCGTGCCAACAAGGACTGGGCCGAGTCGGACCGCATCCGCGACCAGCTCACCGCCATGGGCGTGGTACTGGAAGACGGCAAGGGCGGCACGACCTGGCGCCTGGCTGACTAAAGCCTGCTTGAGCTAAAAACAAAACCCGCCTTGTGCGGGTTTTTGTTTATGAGCAGGGAACAGGTGCAGTGGTGTCTGGGCTGACGCTATCGCGAGCAGGCRGAACGCCGCCCGGCTGCTCCCACAGGGGATCTACTGTGAGCACACTATTTGTGCACACCTGCGATTAACTGTGGGAGCGAGCCTGCTCGCGATGGGGCCATTTGGATTGTTCCCATGCTCAGCGTGGGAACGCCTCAATGGACGCTCTGCGTCCGCTTCGGCATGTGACGCGGAGCGTCACGGGCTGCATTCCCCCGCGGAGCATGGGAACGATCAGTAAAACAGAATAGGCGTATCGAATGAGATCCTCATTCGAGGGTCCCTTCAAATGCATCTTGTATCTCGTCCGGCAGTGGCGCGTAAAAGCCATCAGGCAGGGTCAGTTTGCCTTTCATAGCGCCGATGCGCCGTCCTGAGGATTTCCCTGTAGTGGTTTTTGAAGGCGGCGGAGATTCAGGAGCTCCCCTTACCAGAGTATTGCGTTGTTGCTCAGTCGCCAGGAATTTAAAACCTTCGACCACGTCTGAAAAAATATCCCGTTTCATTGAATGCTCCTGATAGCCCGTCACTCACCTTAGCGCTCGGTTGCATCAGCCGGATGTCAGCTGCCACCGGTCTCTTTGCAGGCATATTCCGAGAAAGGGGAGAGCAGTCCCCCAGACGCAAAAACGGCACCCGAAGGTGCCGTTTGTGTTTTCTGCTGCGTATCGCTTAAGCGATCAACCCGCCAGGCCAGTTTGCTGAACCAGTGCCAGCAACGGCTGTGGGTACAGGCCGAGGAAGAAYGCCAGCACTGCGATGGCCAGCAGCATCACGCCGCCTGCCTTTTGTTCCCAGTGCAGTTGGGCGTCGACGCGACGCAGGTTTGGTTCGATCAGGTACAGGGTGACCATGACGCGCAGGTAGTAGAAGACGCCGATGGCGCTGCCCAGTACCAGGGAGCCGACCAGCCACCATTGGTGAGACTCGACACCGGTGGCGATGATGTAGAACTTGCCGATGAAGCCTGCGGTCAGCGGGATGCCGGCCAGTGACAACATCATCACGGTCAGAACGGCGGTCAGGTACGGACGACGCCAGAACAGGCCGCGGTACTCGTACAGTGCGTCAGCGTCACGGCCTTTGTACGGCGAGGACATCAGGGTGATCACGCCGAAAGCACCGAGGCTGGTGATCACGTAGGTGACCAGGTACACGCCGATGGCTTCCATCGCCAGACCCTTGCTTGCCACCAGGGCGATCAGCAGGTAACCGAAGTGCGCGATGGACGAGTAACCCAGCAGACGCTTGAGGTTGCTCTGGGTCAGTGCCAACAGGTTACCGAACAGGATCGAGGCGATCGCGATCACGGTCAGCACGGTGCTCAACACACCGCTGCTGGCCACTGGCGAGATCTGGAACAGACGCACCATGACCGCGAACACGGCAACTTTCGAGGCAGTGGCCAAGAACGCTGCAACCGGTGCCGGGGCACCTTCGTAGACGTCCGGCGTCCAGAGGTGGAACGGTACCAGCGACAGTTTGAACGCCAGGCCGATCAGCATCATGCCCAGGCCCATCTGCGCCAGCGGGCTTGGCAGGCCAGTGGCCGCAAGGGCGTGACCGATGCCGCTGAAGCTCAGGGTGCCAGCTTCGGCGTAGAGCAGGGCCATACCGAACAACAGGAACGCAGAACCGGCTGCCGACAGCACCATGTACTTGATGCCGGCTTCCAGAGAGCGCTTGTTGAAGAAGGCATAGGCCACCAGACCGTAGACCGGTACCGAGAGCAGTTCCAGACCGACGAACAAGCCGGCCAGGTGCTGCGCGCTGACCAGAACCAGGCCACCGGCGGCAGCCATCAGGATCAGCAGGTACAGTTCTTCACGGTTGCCCGGGTAACCCGTACCGCCTTCGCCGAGGTAGGCATGGGCGAGAGTGACGCAAGCGAGGGTGGCGACCAGGATCAGCGCCATGTACAGGCAGGCAAAGCTGTCGATTTGCAGCAGTGGAGTCACGGCCAGAGGCGCGACTTTCAGGGCTGGCAGGATCGACAGCAAGGCCAGGTTCAGACCCGCGACCGACAGCAGGAAGGTCTGCGAGTGGTTGCGACGCCAGGCGATCGCCAGCATCACCACGATGATCGTGGCGCTGGTGATCAACAATGGCGCAAGCGCGATAAAGTGTTGAATCGTAAAGTCCATAGCGCTCTTACCGGGCCGAAGCGAGTTGAGTGAAGGCGGTACCGAACCATTGCTGCACGCCATGCATCGTCGCGGCAGAGGTATCGAGGAACGGTTGCGGGTAGACGCCGATGTAAATCAGCAGTGCCGCCAGTCCAACCACCATGATCATTTCGCGAGTATCCATGCCATGCAGCACGGCGTCCGATTTGGACGGACCGAAGTAGGCACGGTGAATCATGATCAGCGAGTAGACCGAACCGAACACCAGGCCGGCAGTCGCGATCACGGTGACCCACGGCGCGCTGGCAAAGGTGCCGATCAGGATCAGGAACTCACCGACGAAGTTACCGGTCACTGGCAAGCCCAGCGAAGCTGCAGCGAAGAACAGGCTGATGGCAGGCAGGTAGGCGATCTTCGACCACAGGCCGCCCATCTCGCGCATGTCGCGAGTGTGGGTGCGCTCGTAGAGCTGGCCGCAGAGGATAAAGAGTGCCGCTGCCGACAGGCCGTGCGCGAGCATCTGGATCACTGCGCCTTGCAGGGCCAACTGGCTGCCGGAGTAGATGCCGATCAACACGAAGCCCATGTGCGAAACGCTGGAGTACGCAACCAGACGCTTGATGTCGGTCTGGGCGAACGCCAGGAACGCACCGTAGAAGATCCCGACCAGGCCCAGGGCCATGGCGAACGGCGCGAACTCGGCCGACGCATTCGGGAACAGCGGCAGGGCGAAACGCAGCAGACCGTACGCAGCGGTCTTCAGCAGAATACCGGCCAGGTCAACGGAACCCGCAGTCGGTGCCTGTGCGTGAGCATCCGGCAGCCAGGAGTGGAACGGCACCACCGGCAGCTTCACCGCGAAGGCGATGAAGAAGCCAAGCATCAGAACGTACTCGGTGGTCAGCGACATCTTGGTTTTCAACAGGTCGGCGTAGTTGAAGGTAATCACGCCCGTGCTGTTGAAGTTGACCAGTACCAGACCCAGGATCGCCACCAGCATGATCAGGCCGCTGGCCTGGGTGAAGATGAAGAACTTGGTCGCCGCGTAGATCCGGGTTTTCTTGCCGTCCGAAGAACTGTGACCCCAGAGCGCGATGAGGAAGTACATCGGCACCAGCATCATTTCCCAGAAGAAGAAGAACATGAACAGGTCGAGGGCCAGGAACACGCCGACAACACCGCCCAGGATCCACATCAGGTTCAGGTGGAAGAAGCCAACGTGACGCTGGATCTCTTTCCACGAGCAGAGTACCGAGAGGACACCCAGCAGACCGGTCAGCATGATCATCAACAGCGACAGGCCGTCGAGGGCCAGGTGCACGTTGATGCCGAAGCGCTGGATCCAGACATGCTTGAACTCAAGCGCCCAGGTCGGATCGGCGCCAGGCGCCGGAGCAAATGAATAGTCACCGTGGGCCCACAGCCAGAGGCCGAGGGACAGCAGCAGGGACATGGTGATCAGCGCAATCCAGCGGGGGAGGGTAGCGCCGAAGCGCTCACCCATCCAGCACAGCAGGCCGCCGATGAAGGGGATCAGGATTAGCCATGGCAAAATCATGACGGGCTCGTTTCCTTTCGCAAGTTCGCAAGGTTCATATCAGACCGCTACCAGCACGACAGCGCCGATAACCAGCACGGCACCAGCAGCCATCGAGGCGGCGTACCAACGCAGTTGACCAGTTTCGGTACGGCTCAGGGAGTTGTGACCCCCTTTGGCCATCCGCGGGATCAAACCGATGGTTTGGTCGAACGGGTCTTTGCGCAGCATGTGGCTGATCGCAAGGTACGGCTTGACGAACAGTTTGTCGTAGATCCAGTCGAAGCCCCAGGCGGCGAACCACCAGGCCGAGAGCAAACGGCCGATACCGCTGTTGGCGATGGCGGTGACGAAGCTGCGCTTGCCGAGGAACAGCAGCGCGGCCAGCAGGATACCGGACAGGGCGATAGCACCCGAGACCAGTTCCAGGCTGTGCTTGGCTTCGCCGCCGGCATGCCCAACGCTTTCTGGCAGTACGCCGTGCAGTGGCGGAACGATCATCGCGCCAATGGCGGTCGACAGTACGATCAGCACCGACAGTGGCAGCCAGTGAGCGATGCCGTGACCGGCGTGGGCTTCGGTCTTCACTTCACCGTGGAACGCGATGAAGATCAGGCGGAAGGTGTACAGCGACGTCATGAAGGCACCCACCAGACCTGCATAGAGCAGACCGTGGTTGCCGCTGGCGAAGGCTTCCCAGAGGATTTCGTCTTTCGAGTAGAAACCTGCGGTCACCAGTGGCAGGGCCGCAAGGGCCGCACCGCCGACGATGAAGCTGGCGTAGGCCAGTGGCAGTTTCTTCCACAGACCGCCCATCTTGAAGATGTTCTGCTCGTGGTGGCAGGCAACGATCACCGAACCGGAAGCAAGGAACAACAGGGCCTTGAAGAACGCGTGGGTCATCAGGTGGAAGATCGCGCCTTCCCAGGCACCCACGCCCAGCGCCAGGAACATGTAGCCGATCTGGCTCATGGTCGAGTAGGCGAGGATACGCTTGATGTCGGTCTGGACCAGGGCTGCGAAACCGGCGAGCACCAGGGTCACACCGCCGACGATGCCGACCAGGTGCAGGATATCCGGCGCCAACGCAAACAGACCGTGGGTACGGGCGATCAGGTAGACACCGGCGGTCACCATGGTCGCGGCGTGGATCAGTGCCGAAACCGGGGTAGGACCGGCCATCGCATCCGCCAGCCAGGTTTGCAGCGGCAGTTGCGCGGATTTACCGACAGCGCCGCCCAGCAGCATCAGGGTCGCCATGACGATCCAGAAGTCACCGGTCTTGAAGTGCTCAGGCGCTTTGACCAGCAGCTCTTGAATGTTCAGCGTGCCCAACTGCTGGAACAGGATGAACAGGCCGATGGCCATGAACACGTCGCCGATACGGGTGACGATGAAGGCTTTGAGTGCGGCGTTACCGTTGTTGCGGTTGCTGTAGTAGAAACCGATCAACAGGTAGCTGCACAGGCCCACGCCTTCCCAACCGAAGTACAGGAACAACAGATTATCGCCCAGCACCAGGAACAGCATGCTGGCGATAAACAGGTTGGTGTACGCGAAGA
>NZ_JBFTLU010000139.1:0-10301 GCF_056396605.1 Pseudomonas sp. 05T35 | reverse complement strand
AACTTGAGCAGCTCACCACCGACCACGAGCGGGCGCGAGGTGGCCGGCGTCATCGCGGGCAGTGGAAGGATGTTCATGTCGCCGGTCATCAAGTCACACCCTGTCGAAATTGCCCTCTTGAGAGTAGGACATGACATGTATAATGCCGCCCGTCTTCGGGAGGCGTGTCAAAAACATCGCAATTGTTTGACGCAGCTCTCTAGAACAGGCCGTCAATGCATCTATGCTGCATCACTTTAACGGCCGCTCCATTGCCGACTTGAACCGTAAAGGCCCGTGATCTCTTGACCAGCCCTCTACTAGAAGCCGTAGCGCTCGCCTGTGAGCGAGACTGGCGGATGCTCTTCGAAAACCTCGAGTTGCGTCTGGGCCGCGGTGACATGTTGCAGATCAGCGGCCCCAACGGCAGCGGCAAGACCAGCCTGCTGCGCCTGCTTGCCGGTTTGATGCAGCCGACCAGTGGCCAGGTATTGCTCAACGGCCAGCCATTGAACACGCAACGCCCGGAGCTGGCCCACAACCTGTTGTGGATCGGCCATGCCGCCGGAATCAAGGACCTGCTGACCCCTGAAGAGAACCTCAGCTGGCTGTGCGCGTTGCATCAGCCGGCGACGCACGAGGCGATCTGGCAGGCGCTGGCATCTGGGGCAGTGGGCCGTATGAGTGTTTTTGCACTGTTGGTCGCCCGTGAGGCGCGTTTGTTGTGTCGTCGTCCTGCCGAGCTTGTCAACCCTCTCGTGTTCTTCGCCATCGTTGTCTCAATGTTTCCATTGGCGGTCGGACCTGAGACACAATTGTTGCAAACCTTGTCACCGGGGCTGGTCTGGGTCGCGGCCCTTTTATCGGTTCTGCTCTCGCTGGACGGGCTTTTCCGCAGTGATTTCGAGGACKGATCCCTTGAACAGTGGGTCCTTTCGTCGCACCCCTTGCCTCTTCTGGTTTTGGCAAAGGTGCTGGCACACTGGGCGTTTTCCGGCTTGGCACTGGTGTYGCTTGCCCCGTTATTGGCGTTGATGCTCGGTTTGCCTGCCGCCTGTCTGCCGGTTTTGCTCTTGTCGCTGTTGCTCGGTACACCGGTATTGAGCTTGCTCGGTGCGGTGGGCGCGGCGCTGACGGTCGGATTGAAGCGCGGCGGTTTGTTGCTGGCGTTGTTGATTCTGCCGTTGTACATCCCGGTGTTGATTCTCGGCAGTGGCGCCTTGCAGGCAGCCTTGCAGGGTATGCCGGCAACCGGTTATTTGCTGTGGCTTGGTAGCCTGACCGCCCTGGCGATAACCCTGACACCCTTTGCAATAGCCGCTGGCCTGAAGATCAGCGTCGGCGAATAATGAGGTCTGGTTAAATTTTAACCAGTAAAGACCCTGRTTCTTTGTGATGGCGAAGAACAACCGTGATGGAAACAGCAATGAACTGGACCTGGTTTCATAAGCTCGGCTCGCCCAAATGGTTTTACGGCATCAGCGGCAAACTGCTGCCCTGGCTGAGTGTCGCGGCGTTGCTGCTGATCGGCGTCGGCGTGGTCTGGGGCCTGGCCTTCGCGCCGCCGGACTACCAGCAAGGCAACAGCTTTCGAATCATCTACATTCACGTACCGGCCGCCATGCTGGCGCAGTCCTGCTACGTGATGCTGGCGGTCTGCGGCATTGTCGGGCTGGTGTGGAAGATGAAACTGGCGGACGTCGCCCTGCAATGTGCAGCGCCGATCGGTGCCTGGATGACCGCCGTGGCGCTGGTCACCGGAGCGATCTGGGGCAAACCGACCTGGGGTTCGTGGTGGGTCTGGGATGCACGACTTACGTCCATGCTGATTCTGCTGTTTCTGTACTTCGGTCTCATTGCACTGGGCAACGCCATCAGCAATCGTGACAGCGCGGCCAAGGCCTGCGCGGTGCTGGCGATTGTCGGCGTGATCAACATCCCGATCATCAAGTACTCGGTGGAGTGGTGGAACACCCTGCATCAGGGCGCCACCTTCAGCCTCACCGAAAAACCGGCAATGCCGGCCGAAATGTGGCTGCCGTTGCTGCTGACGGTGCTGGGTTTCTACTGTTTCTTCGGCGCCGTGCTGTTGCTGCGCATGCGCCTTGAAGTGCTCAAGCGCGAAGCCCGTGCCAGCTGGGTCAAGGCCGAAGTACAAAACAGCCTGGAGGCCGCGTAATGAGTTTTGCTTCATTCGGCGACTTCCTCGCCATGGGCCATCACGGTCTTTATGTCTGGTCGGCTTATGGCATCTGCCTGGCGGTACTGGCTCTCAACGTGGCTGCGCCGATCCTGGCCCGCAAGCGTTACCTGCAACAAGAGGCGCGCCGTCTGCGCCGGGAGAACAGCAAGTGAATCCGCTGCGTAAAAAGCGTCTTGTCATTATTTTCGCGATCCTGGTCGGTGTCGGCGCAGCTGTCGGCCTGGCCCTCAGTGCCTTGCAGCAGAACATCAACCTCTTTTACACACCGACCCAGATCGCCAATGGCGAAGCCCCGCAAGACACGCGCATTCGTGCTGGCGGCATGGTCGAGAAGGGCTCGCTGCAACGCTCCGGCGATTCGCTGGACGTGAAATTCATCGTCACCGACTTCAACAAATCCGTGACCATCACCTACCGCGGCATCCTTCCGGACCTGTTCCGCGAAGGGCAGGGCATCGTTGCGCTGGGCAAACTGAATGCAGACGGCGTGGTGGTGGCTGACGAAGTGCTGGCCAAGCACGACGAGAAATACATGCCGCCGGAAGTGACCAAGGCGCTCAAAGACAGTGGTCAATCCGCTCCAACACCCGCGAAGGAGGGTTGATCCATGACCTCAGGCATCTTCATTCCCGAGTTGGGCCATCTGGCGATGATTCTCGCCCTGTGCTTTGCCGTCGTTCAGGCCACCGTGCCGTTRCTCGGTGCCTGGCGCGGTGACCGCATGTGGATGGGCCTGGCCCAGCCAGCGGCCTGGGGCCAGTTCACCTTTCTGCTGTTCGCCTTCGGCTGCCTGACCTACGCCTTCATGACCGATGACTTTTCGGTGGGGTATGTCGCCAACAACTCCAACAGCGCCTTGCCGTGGTACTACAAATTCAGCGCGGTGTGGGGCGCCCACGAAGGTTCCTTGCTGCTCTGGGCCTTGATTCTCGGCGGCTGGACCTTCGCCGTGTCGATCTTCTCCCGGCAACTGCCGCAGGTCATGCTGGCTCGCGTGCTGGCGGTGATGGGCATGATCAGCACCGGTTTCCTGCTGTTCCTGATTCTCACCTCGAACCCGTTCGCACGGGTTCTGCCGCAGATTCCCACTGACGGTCATGACCTCAACCCGTTGCTGCAAGACATTGGCCTGATCGTTCACCCGCCGATGCTCTACATGGGCTATGTCGGTTTCTCGGTGGCGTTCGCCTTTGCGATTGCGGCCTTGCTTGGCGGTCGACTGGATGCGGCGTGGGCTCGTTGGTCGCGGCCCTGGACCATCGTCGCCTGGGCTTTCCTCGGTATCGGCATCACCCTCGGCTCCTGGTGGGCCTACTACGAACTCGGCTGGGGCGGCTGGTGGTTCTGGGACCCGGTGGAAAACGCCTCGTTCATGCCTTGGCTGGTCGGTACGGCGCTGATTCACTCGTTGGCGGTGACTGAAAAACGCGGTGTGTTCAAAAGCTGGACTGTGTTGCTGGCCATTGCCGCGTTCTCGCTGAGCCTGCTGGGGACCTTCCTGGTGCGTTCCGGTGTGCTGACCTCGGTGCACGCGTTTGCCTCGGACCCTGCGCGGGGCGTGTTCATCCTGATTTTCCTGCTGTTTGTGGTTGGCGGTTCGCTGACGCTGTTCGCCCTGCGCGCGCCGGTAGTCAAGAGCCATGTCGGCTTCAACCTGTGGTCGCGTGAAACCCTGCTGCTGGGCAATAACCTGGTGCTGGTAGTCGCGGCTTCGATGATTCTGCTCGGTACCTTGTATCCGCTGGTGCTCGATGCCCTGAGCGGCGCCAAGATGTCGGTCGGCCCGCCGTATTTCAATGCGTTGTTCATTCCGTTGATGGCGTTGCTGATGGTGGTGATGGCCGTCGGTGTGCTGGTGCGCTGGAAAGACACGCCGGTGAAATGGCTGATGAACATGCTGACTCCGGTGTTGCTCGGCAGCGCTGCTTTGGCGGTCGTCGCCGGGATCGCTTATGGCGACTTCAACTGGGCCGTGCTGGCGACCTTCATGCTTGCGGCCTGGGTGTTGCTGGCCGGTGTGCGTGACATTTTCGACAAGACCCGCAACAAGGGCCTGATCAAAGGCCTGCCGAGCCTGAGCCGCAGCTATTGGGGCATGCAGGTTGCGCACCTGGGTATCGCGGTGTGCGCCTTGGGTGTGGTGCTTTCGAGCCAGAACAGCGCTGAGCGCGATTTGCGCCTGGCACCGGGCGAGTCGATGGACCTTGCCGGTTATCACTTCATTTTCGAGGGCGCCAAGCACTTCGAAGGACCGAACTTCACCTCCGACAAAGGCACTATCCGGGTGATCCGGTCGGGCAAGGAAGTCGCGGTGCTGCACCCGGAAAAGCGTCTGTACACCGTACAGAACTCCATGATGACCGAAGCCGGCATCGATGCCGGTTTCACCCGCGATCTGTACGTGGCGCTCGGCGAGCCGCTGGAGAATGGCGCCTGGGCCGTGCGCGTGCACGTCAAACCATTCGTGCGCTGGATCTGGTTCGGCGGTTTGCTGACAGGTTTCGGTGGGTTGCTGGCGGCGCTGGATCGTCGTTATCGGGTCAAGGTGAAAAGTCGCGTGCGTGAAGCGCTGGGCATGACGGGAGCCACTGCATGAGACGTTGGTTAATGGTGTTGCCACTGGCGCTGTTTCTGGTGGTGGCGGTGTTTCTTTACCGGGGCCTCTACCTGGACCCGGCCGAGCTGCCCTCGGCGATGATCGGCAAGCCGTTCCCCGAGTTTTCCCTGCCGGCCGTGCAAGGCGACAAGACCCTGACCCGTGCTGATCTGCTGGGCAAACCGGCATTGGTCAACGTCTGGGGCACCTGGTGCATTTCCTGCCGGGTTGAACACCCGGTGCTGAACAAGCTGGCCCAGCAGGGCGTGGTGATTTATGGCGTCAACTACAAGGACATCAATACCGATGCCTTGAAGTGGCTGGTCGAGTTCCACAACCCATACCTGCTGGATATCCGTGACGAGGCGGGCTCCCTGGGCTTGAACCTCGGCGTTTACGGCGCTCCGGAAACCTTCTTCATCGACGCCAAAGGCATCATCCGCGACAAGTACGTCGGGGTGATCGACGAAGTGGTCTGGCGCGAAAAACTGGCGGCCAAGTATCAGGCGCTGGTCGATGAGGCCAAGCCATGAAGCGCTGGATTGCTGCCGCCGTACTCGGCCTGAGCATGGCGGGTGTCGCTCACGCGGCCATCGACACTTACGTGTTCGCCAATGACGCCGAGCGCGAGCGTTTTCACGAACTGACCAAAGAACTGCGTTGCCCCAAGTGCCAGAATCAGGACATTGCCGATTCCAACGCACCGATTGCCGCTGACCTGCGCAAAGAGATTTTCCGCATGCTCGGCGAGGGCAAGGACAACCAGCAGATCATCGACTTCATGGTCGACCGCTATGGCGACTTCGTGCGCTACAAGCCAGCCCTGAACGGCAAGACCGCGCTGCTGTGGTTTGGTCCGGCCGGGTTGTTGCTCGGTGGCGTGCTGGTGATCGCCTTGATCGTCCGTCGCCGTCGTGCCGAGCGCACGGCAGGTCAAGACACGCTTTCTGTTGATGAGCGCAAGCGCCTCGACCAACTGTTGGATAACACCAAGAATGATTGATTTCTGGCTTGCTGCAGGTCTGCTTCTACTGGTTGCCCTGAGTTTCTTGTTGATCCCGGTTCTGCGTGGCCGTCGGGCCCAGCGTGAAGAGGATCGTACCGCGCTGAACGTGGCGCTTTATCAGGAACGCGTGGCTGAGTTACAGGCTCAGCAGGCCGAAGGCGTGCTTGATGCGACACAAATGAGCGCCGGCCGTGACGAAGCGGCTCGTGAGCTGCTGGCCGATACCGAAGGTGCCGACACGGGCCGGGTTTCTCGTCTGGGCAAGCCGTTGCCTCTGCTGGCAGCGATCCTGGTGCCGGTGTTGGGCCTGGGGCTGTACCTGCATTTCGGCGCCAGTGACAAGGTCGAATTGACCCGCGAATTCGCCCAGGCACCGCAATCGATGGAAGAGATGACCCGTCGTCTCGAACGCGCTGTGGCGGCGCAACCGGATTCGGCCGAAGGCCTGTATTTCCTGGGTCGTACCTACATGGCTCAGGACCGCCCAGCGGACGCTGCGAAGATCTTCGAGCGCACCGTGGCATTGGCTGGCCGTCAGCCTGAATTGCTCGGCCAATGGGCCCAGGCGCAGTACTTTGCCGACAACAAAAAGTGGTCGGAGAAGATCCAGGCGCTGACCGACGAAGCACTGAAGGCCGATCCTAAAGAAGTCACCAGCCTTGGATTGTTGGGCATCGCGGCTTTCGAAGGCGAGCGTTATCAGGAGGCCATCGACTACTGGGGGCGTCTGTTGGCTCAACTGCCACCCGAAGACAACTCGCGCAGCGCGCTGGAAGGTGGCATTGCACGGGCAACCGAAAAACTGCAAGCGAGCGGCGGTACTGTCGCCAAGACGCCTGTCGTAGCGGCCAAGCCGGTAGCGCTGCTGAAAGTGACGGTTGATCTGGCGGCGAACGTGAAAGCCAAGGTACAGCCAGGTGACAGTGTGTTCATTTTCGCTCGCGCCACTTCAGGCCCTCCGGCGCCATTGGCAGCCAAGCGCCTGACCGTTGCCGACCTGCCAGCGACCATTGAGCTGGGCGATGCCGACGCAATGATGCCGCAATTGAAACTGTCGAACTTTCCTGAAGTCCAACTGGTCGCGCGCGTATCTCGTGCCGGCCAGCCGACTGCCGGTGAGTGGGTCGGTCGCAGCGAGCCTTTGGCCAGCAGCACTACCGCGCCGCAACAATTGACCATCGACAGCCCAGACAAATAATCAGGAATCCGCTATGACCGCCATCGCTCGTATCACCCTGCTCAGTCTAGTCTTGGGGTTAAGTGCATGTGCGGTCCAGCCGCCGTCACATGAAGAGCGGTTGCCGCCCATTCCGTCATCGTACCCAGGCAGCAAACCGACGACCGCCCCTGGCAAACCGGTGACCCCAAACAAACCTGGYAAACCGCAGCCGCGCACCTCGGCAAGCTTTGCCCCACCGCCGGGCGGCAACAGCCATTGGGATGCGAAACTCGGCGTCTACGTTCTCGACAACCAGACCGACACCTTCTACCGCCAGCGCACCTACTACCGCTGGAACAACGGCTGGAGTCGCAGCATCAGCCCGAACGGTCCGTGGGAAGAGATCGACATCCATGGCGTACCGCCAGGATTGGGCAAGCAATACAGTCAGTAACGAAAACGGCGACCCAAGGGTCGCCGTTTTGCATTGTGCGCCAGGCGTGGCATGCAGGTTGAAACTGGCACGAATAGTGATTACTCATTGGTTGACGATTGTTGAACAATCTTGAGGCGATGAGTATGAGCAGCGGACTGTCCCTGGCTGACCACATCACACTGGAGTTGCGTGCCGACATCATTGGCGGTCGTTTGCTACCAGGCCGGGCGTTGGTGGAAGGCGATCTGGTGATTGCCTACAACGCCTCGCGCAATACCATCCGCGAAGCGCTGCACCGCTTGGGGCAGGAGGGCCTGACCCTTTATGTCCGAAATAAAGGCGTGATGGTTCGCCAGCTCGGCGCCGATCAGGTGCGCGACCTGTTTCAGGTCCGACGCACGCTGGAGCTACAGGCCATCAGCGCCAGCCGACCGCTGCGCGAATACCAATCCGATCACATGATCGACGCCATTGAAGCCGCGCAGTTGGCCCGCGAGCGTGAAGACTGGCGGGCTGTCGGCACCCACAGCCTGCGTTTTCACCAACACATTGTCGGTTTGTTACGCAGCCCGCTGTTCGATGAATTCTTTACCAATGTCGTTGCGCAACTGCGCCTGGTGTTCAGTGCGGCACCTGACGAGTCCCGCTTCCAGGCGCCCTGGCTTGAGCGCGACCGGCACATTCACGACTTGCTGGTCGAGGGCGACAAGCCCGGCGCTTACGACGCCTTGAGCGACTATCTCGACGATTCCGAACAGCAATTGCTTGAGTTGTTCAACCATCCTTCCCGTCATTGATCGAGGACTCATGCCATGTACAAAGACTATCCCGCGGCTTATCAGGTCAGTAAGGGTTCGGCGTTGCAGATCGATAAAGCCTTCTACGAGCGGATCCGCGATACACCGGCCGCGCGCACGCTGATCGAGCAATTTGAAGTGCCGATCCGCACCGGCCGCGCCTGGCACGTCCCGGCGGGGCATGTGTTTCGTGTGACCACACCCGTGGGCCCGCAAGTGGGAGACTTCAACGTCTGGAATGCCAACGACCCGCGCGAGCGGCTGTGGGCTGCGCGGACCCGGCAATTGCAGGGGGCTCATGTCAGCACCCATGACCGGCTGTGGTCGAACCTGCCTTTTCTGCGGCCGCTGGTGACCATCACCGACGACAGCCTGGCCAACTATGGCATCGACGAACACGGCGGACGTCTGCACGATCTGCTGGGCACGCGCTGCGATCCCTATGTGAACAAAATGCTCACCGGCGAGGACTTCCATCACCATTGCCATTCGAACCTGACCCGCGCCGTGTTACCTCACGGTCTGACCGAGTTCGACGTGCATGACGTGCTGAACATCTTTCAGTGCACGGGGCTCAACCACGACGATATGTATTTCATGAAGGCCTGCCCGGCGCAGAAGGGCGATTATCTGGAGTTCTTCGCCGAGATCGATCTGCTGTGTGCATTGTCGACCTGCCCGGGGGGCGATTTGTCGCTGCCGATGTGGGGGCCGAATGCGCAGGACCCGTTGAGCGTCTGCCGGCCTTTGGGCGTGGAAATCTATCGTTTGGAGGAAACGTTGCTCGACGGCTGGAGCCAGCCTGAGCGGGCCGCGTACAAGGGGATGCACGGCTTGCATATCGCCAAAGCCGAGTGGGAGAAGTAGAGAAGTTTTTGTGGCGTGGGAGCAAGCTCCCTCGCCACAGTTCAGTCAACGATCTTTCGCATCCTTGGCGTCCGCTTCGGCGTTGCGCTCAGCGACGCGTTTACGTTGTTCGTCGGTCAATTCCACTTTGTTCGCAGTGTCGCGCAGCAACATCAAGCCACCGACGATCGATCCGATAGCAACCACCAGAATCAACCAGGCATACCAGGGCATAGGGTTCTCCTTCAGGACAGGTGTTGGCGCGAATGGTTTCGCGTCAACGCCGTGCCTATCCATTTTGAGTCACGGCGTTTCTCTATGGTTCCATTCTAGGCCTGTTCTGCCTGGGGCACCTCATCAAAGACCGGTCAGCATCGCATCTGCCGGTGCATCGGCACGCAATTGCGCTGTCAGCAGGAAGTAGACAAAACCGACCGCCATGAAGCCGAGGAAGATCGCCCCGATCAGCGCGTTGAACCAGGCCATCGCCACCAGGCACACCACCGCCAATGCCAGGGCGGTCGCCGGTATCAGTGGGTAGCCGGGCGCACGGAAAGTCCGTTCCAGGTTCGGTTCGGTTTTACGCAGTTTGAACAGGCTCAGCATGCTCATGATGTACATCACGATAGCGCCGAATACCGCCATGGTGATCATCGCGGCGGTCAGGGTCATGCCACTGAGGTTGATCAGCCCGTCGCTGTAAATGGCCGCGATGCCGATCAGGCCGCCAGCGATGATTGCCCGGTGCGGGGTCTGGAAGCGCGACAGCTTGGCCAGGTAGGCCGGCAGGTATCCGGCGCGGGCGAGGGCGAAGAACTGTCGCGAATAGCCAAGGATGATCCCGTGGAAGCTCGCCACCAGCCCGAACAGGCCAATCCACACCAGCATGTGCAGCCAGCCGGAGCTTTCACCGACCACGGCTTTCATCGCTTGCGGCAACGGATCGTTGATGTTCGCCAGGGTCCGCCAGTCACCCACGCCACCGGCAAAKAACATCACGCCCATGGCCAGCAATACCAGGGTCAGAATGCCGCTGATGTAGGCCTTGGGAATCGTCCGTTTCGGGTCCTTGGCTTCTTCGGCGGCCATGGCCGCACCTTCGATGGCGAGGAAGAACCAGATGGCGAAGGGAATCGCCGCGAACATCCCGGCGATGGCCGGTCCACCGAATGCATCGGAGCCGGCCCAACCATTGAGGGCGAAATTGCTGAAGCTGAATGCCGGGGCAACCACGCCCATGAAGACCAGCAACTCGATGACTGCCAGCACACACACCACC
>NZ_JBFTLU010000138.1:0-9714 GCF_056396605.1 Pseudomonas sp. 05T35 | reverse complement strand
CGCCTGGACTGGCAATTTCCTGCTGACCTTGTCGCGCTTGCCGCAGGTCGGACGCCTGGGCGACAACATCTATTACTCCCAGGGCTGTAGCGGCCATGGCGTGACTTACACGCACCTGGCAGGCAAAGTCCTGGCCGAAGCCTTGCGTGGCCAAGCGGAGCGTTTTGACGCCTTTGCCGACCTGCCACACTACCCTTTCCCGGGCGGCCAGTTGTTGCGTACACCGTTTGCGGCACTGGGCGCCTGGTATTACGGCCTGCGAGACAAGTTCGATTTCTGATTTATAGCGCTCACAAAAAAACCGCCAATTGGCGGTTTTTTTTGAAATGAACTCAAGCGTCACCCTGAAATAGCGAAAGCCAAATCCCGGAAACAAAAAACCCCGGTCTTTCGACCAGGGTCTTTGCTATCGATTCGAAGTAGCCAGTGACTCTCTTCGTGCTTCAAGGCGTTCAGTGGGCCTTGAGGCAGATATGGCGCAGCGGACGGGACTCGAACCCGCGACCCCCGGCGTGACAGGCCGGTATTCTAACCGACTGAACTACCGCTGCGTATCGCTCAGACTTGCGTCTGTGTGAACCTTTGTCGGACTGAAGAGCTTGCAAGCTTTTCAATCTCAAACCGGGAAAACCCGATCTGGAAAATATGGCGCAGCGGACGGGACTCGAACCCGCGACCCCCGGCGTGACAGGCCGGTATTCTAACCGACTGAACTACCGCTGCGCGTCGGTGGAGGCTTTTTACAGCTTCCTTCCTGCTTTCGCAAGACTCAAGAAGTGGTGGGTGATGACGGGATCGAACCGCCGACATTCTGCTTGTAAGGCAGACGCTCTCCCAGCTGAGCTAATCACCCTTTGCTTCTCTGAGGCCGCGAAATTTACGCAGATACCGAAGCTAAGTCAATAGCCTGCTTGAAGTTTTTCTGAAAAAGACAAAATCATGTCATCTTCCCGGGCGCCAATCAGCGACACCCTCAACCTCAAGCCCCATCCACCGCAGCCCCGGCACCTCGGTTAATCGCTATAAATCATTTTCTTGGTCATGCCACCGTCGACCACAAACTCCTGGCCCGTGACAAACCCGGCATTCTTCGACAGCAGCCAGGCCACCATCGCCGCCACATCCTCGACGGTCCCTACCCTGCCCGCCGGATGCTGAGCATGATCTGCATCACTCAGCGGTTCGGCACGTCGCGTCGCTGGATCACGCGTATCGATCCAGCCAGGGCTGACCGCATTGACCCGAATCTCTGGCCCCAGGCTGATGGCCAAGGCGTGAGTCAATGCCAGCAAACCGCCCTTGCTCGCCGCGTAAGCCTCGGTATCCGGCTCCGACTGCGCCGCCCGGGTCGAGGCCAGATTGACGATGGCGCCGCTGTGAGCACGCAAGTAAGGCGCACAGTGCTTGGCCAGCAGCATCGGCCCACTGAGATTCACTGCCAACACCCGATTCCAGTACGCCAGATCGAGGCTTTCCAGCGTGATGTTGTGCGGATCGGCGACGGCCGCATTACACACCAGTGCGTCGATGCGACCGAATTGCCCAAGCACCTCGGCGACGCCATGAGCCACCTGCTGTTCATCGGCCACGTCCATGCCGATGAAGCAGGCGTTGTCACCCAGCACCTTGGCAACTTTCGAGCCGCGCGCACGGTCCAGATCGGTCAGCACTACCTGCCAGCCTTCGCTGACCAGCCAGGCTGCAATCCCCAGACCTATGCCACGCGCAGCACCGGTGACCAGTGCAACCCGCCCATTAGCGCCACTTGCAGGCGTGGACAACTCGATCACAAGGCAGCCAGCCCGCGCGCCAGATCCGCTTGCAGGTCAGCCACGTCTTCGAGGCCGACCGCAATGCGGATCAAGCTGTCGCGAATCCCCGCCGCTTCACGCTCTTGCGGCGCCAGGCGACCGTGAGAGGTGGTGCTCGGATGAGTAATGGTGGTCTTGCTGTCACCGAGGTTGGCGGTGATCGAAATCAAACGCGTGGCATCGATAAAGCGCCAGGCGCCGTCTTTGCCACCCTTGACTTCAAAACTCACCACGGCGCCAAAACCCTTCTGCTGACGCAGGGCCAACTCATGCTGCGGATGGCTCTTGAGGCCGGCGTAGTGGACTTTCTCGATGCCGTCCTGCTGCTCCAGCCACTCGGCCAGTTGCTGGGCATTGGCGCAGTGCGCCTTCATGCGCAGGCTCAACGTTTCCAGCCCCTTGAGGAAGATCCAGGCGTTGAACGGGCTCAAGGTCGGCCCGGCGGTACGCAGGAAGCCGACGATCTCTTTCATCTGTTCACTGCGACCAGCCACTACGCCGCCCATGCAACGGCCCTGGCCGTCGATGAACTTGGTAGCCGAATGCACGACCACGTCTGCACCGAGCTTCAGCGGCTGCTGCAAGGCTGGCGTGCAGAAGCAGTTGTCGACCACCAGCATCGCGCCCTTGGCGTGAGCGATTTTCGACAACGCAGCAATGTCCACCAGCTCGGCCAGCGGATTGGACGGCGATTCGACGAACAGCAACTTGGTGTTGGCCTTGATCGCCGCATCCCAGCCGGAAAGCTCAGCCAGGGGCACGTAATCGACTTCGATGCCAAAACGCTTGAAGTACTTTTCGAACAGGCTGATGGTCGAGCCGAACACGCTGCGCGAGACCAGCACATGATCGCCAGCACTGCACAGGCTCATCACCACCGCCAGGATCGCCGCCATGCCGGTAGCCGTTGCCACGGCCTGCTCGGCACCCTCAAGAGCGGCAATCCGCTCTTCGAACGAGCGAACGGTCGGGTTGGTGTAGCGCGAGTAAACGTTGCCCGGCACTTCGCCAGCGAAGCGTGCCGCCGCATCGGCAGCGGTACGGAACACGTAGCTTGAAGTGAAGAACATCGGATCACCGTGTTCGCCTTCCGGCGTACGGTGCTGACCGGCGCGTACGGCCAGGGTATCGAACGCTACGCCATCGAGGTCGCTGTCCAGCCGACCGGCATCCCACTCCTGACTCATGCTGTCACTCCTTGCCTTGTTCTTTATGGGTAGATACAAAACCGGCCCCTCAGGGCCGGTAGAAACTCAGTTGTTGTACAGATCGATGATCGCACTGACTGCCTGTGTCTTGACCTTGGAGGCATCGTTACGTGCCTGCTCGATCTTGTTCAGGTAAGCCTCGTCGACGTCGCCGGTGACGTACTTGCCGTCGAACACCGCGCAATCGAAGTTCTCGATCTTGATCTTGCCGCCGCCGACCGCTTCGATCAAGTCAGGCAGGTCCTGATAGATGAGCCAGTCAGCGCCGATCAGATCAGCCACGTCCTGAGTCGTACGATTGTGGGCGATCAGCTCGTGGGCACTCGGCATATCGATGCCGTACACGTTCGGGTAACGCACAGCCGGCGCTGCCGAGCAGAAGTAGACGTTTTTGGCGCCAGCTTCGCGCGCCATCTGGATGATCTGCTTGCAGGTGGTACCGCGAACGATCGAGTCGTCCACCAGCATCACGTTCTTGCCGCGGAATTCCAGTTCGATGGCGTTGAGCTTCTGGCGTACGGATTTTTTCCGTGCAGCCTGGCCCGGCATGATGAAGGTCCGACCGATGTAGCGGTTCTTCACGAAGCCTTCGCGGAACTTCACGCCCAGGTGGTTCGCCAGCTCCAGCGCTGCAGTGCGGCTGGTATCCGGAATCGGAATGRCCACGTCGATGTCGTGCTCTGGACGCTCGCGCAGAATCTTCTCGGCGAGTTTCTCACCCATGCGCAGGCGAGCCTTGTAAACCGAAACGCCGTCGATGATCGAATCCGGACGCGCCAGGTAGACGTGCTCGAAGATGCATGGAGTCAGCGATGGATTGGTCGCGCACTGACGGGTGTGCAGCTTGCCGTCTTCAGTGATGTAGACCGCTTCGCCYGGCGCGAGGTCGCGAATCAGGGTGAAACCGAGCACGTCCAGGGAAACGCTTTCGGAGGCGATCATGTATTCGACGCCTTCGTCGGTATGACGCTGGCCGAAGACGATCGGGCGGATACCGTGCGGGTCACGGAAACCGACGATGCCGTAACCGGTCACCATCGCCACGACCGCGTAACCACCCACGCAACGGTTGTGCACGTCGGTGACGGCCGCAAACACGTCTTCTTCGGTTGGCTGCAACTTGCCGCGCTGGGCCAGTTCGTGAGCGAACACGTTAAGCAGCACTTCCGAATCGGAGTTGGTGTTGACGTGGCGCAGGTCAGATTCGTAAATCTCCTTGGCCAGCTGTTCAACGTTGGTCAGGTTACCGTTGTGCGCCAGGGTGATGCCATACGGCGAGTTGACGTAAAACGGTTGAGCTTCGGCCGAAGTCGAGCTGCCTGCAGTCGGATAACGCACATGGCCAATGCCCATGTGACCGACCAGGCGCTGCATGTGACGCTGATGAAAAACGTCACGAACCAGACCGTTGTCCTTGCGCAGGAATAACCGGCCATCATGGCTGGTCACGATACCGGCAGCGTCCTGGCCGCGGTGCTGGAGGACGGTTAGCGCGTCATACAGCGCCTGATTGACGTTCGACTTACCGACGATACCGACGATGCCACACATGCGACGCAACCCCTACTTAATGAAACTGAACTGAACACATCTCACTGCGGCGTTTTGGCCGTCGGCAAGAGGTGCTCCTTGAACGGTATGTCAGCGGGTACGCTGATACCGCTGGCCAGCCACTGACTGCTCCACCCTAATATGAGGTTTTTGGACCAGTCTGCAACCAATAGAAATTGTGGCACGAGCCTTGACTCCTGCCACCACTTATCCTGCTGTACCGGGCCCAGACTCAAGAGCCCGACGGCGGTGACCACCAGCAGCGCGCCACGCGCCGCGCCGAAGGCCATGCCAAGAAAACGATCGGTCCCGGACAGGCCGGTGACACGAACCAGTTCGCTGATAAGGTAATTGATCATTGCGCCCACAATTAAGGTAGCGACAAAGATGATGGCACAGCCCGCGATCACGCGAGCCGACGGTGTTTCGATGTATCCGGTGAGGTACTCGGACAGTGAGCCACCAAACATCCAGGCAACGGCTCCTGCGATGATCCAGGTCAGCAGCGATAAGGCTTCCTTGACGAAGCCGCGGCTCAGACTGATCAAAGCGGAGATGGCGACGATCGCGACGATCGCCCAGTCAACCCAGGTAAATGGCACAGTGCAGCCTACAGACGGATAAGGCGGCGCATTTTAGCAGAGCCTATGGCTGTCGGTAAGCTGCGATTGCAAGTGCATTTGAAATCAGTCAGTTAGCGTTAGCCGCGTTCAGGCTGAAAGCGAACGACAAAGCCCTTGAGGTTCTGCTGCCGACCCAGCAGGTCACGCAGGCGATCAGCCTCTGCACGCTCGATCAACGGCCCGACAAACACCCGGTTCTTGCCATCGGCGGTACGGATGTAGGCGTTGTAACCCTGGCTACGCAGGGTTTTCTGCAAGCTTTCGGCACTTTCACGGCTCGACAGGCTGGCCAACTGCACCGACCAACTGACCGACAGGCCATTGGCGTCGACGCGACTCTGACTGGTGTCAGGCTTGCTCGGCGCCGCAGCGATCGGTTGCGCCGGTGCTGCTGCCGGTTTGGGTGCAGGCGGTGGCGTTACCGGCTTGGCGACAACTGGAGCTGGTGCGATGGGAGCGCTGGGGGCAACCGGCTTGGACGGTGCTTGCTCGGCAGTAATCTCTTCATCGCTTGGAACCGGCTCCTGCGGCAACGCTTGCGGCTCCGGCACCACCACGGGTTCGACCTGTACCTGCGGCATTGCCGGGGCTTGAGGTGCAGCCGGGGCATGAACCACCACCTGGCGCTGCTCGTCTTCCCGGGAAAACAGCATTGGCAAGAAAATTACCGCCAATGCCACCAGAACCAGAGCCCCAACCATCCGCTGCTTGTACGCGTTATCCAGCAAAGCCATGTGCAGCTTCCTCCGTGGAGCGCCGAGCCAACCATTCGAGGGCCTCGGCAACACAATAAAATGATCCGAACAGCAGAATTTCATCTTCCGCCGTTGCCAGCGCGCACTGCCCTTCCAGGGCATCGGCGACACTTGCATAGGATGTTACTGACGCCCCGAGGTTCTGCAACGCAGACTGCAAATCCGCAACCGGACGTGCGCGCGCAGAATCGAGCGGGGCGACAGCCCAATGCTGGACACTACCACTCAATTCGCTGACAACTCCATCGAGATCCTTGTCAGCCAACAAACCAAATACCGCCAACCGTCGACCTGCTATTGGCCGGCGAGCCAAACGCTGGGCCAGATACTCGGCCGCATGCGGGTTATGCCCCACATCCAKCATCAGGTTCAGGCGCTTGCCGTGCCAATTGAACTGGCGGCGATCCAGACGCCCGACCACTTTCGTCGCCTTCAATGCAGCGACAATTTGCTCGGCCTGCCATGGCAAACCCAGCAGCGCATAAGCCTGCAACGCCAGCGCGGCGTTTTCCATCGGCAGATCAAGCAACGGCAAGTCGTGCAGCTCTATTGCACGCCCTTGCAGATCGACACCCCGCCACTGCCAGTTCTGCTCGGTAATGCCCAAATCAAAATCACGACCCCGCAGGAAGAACGGGCAATCGAGCTCGCGCACTTTATCCAGCAGGGGTTGAGGCGGATTGAGGTCACCACAGAGCGCAGGCGCGCCCTGACGGAAAATGCCAGCCTTTTCGAAGGCAACGGATTCGCGGGTATTGCCAAGATAATCGGCGTGGTCAACACCAATGCTGGTGACCAGCGCGACATCGGCATCCACCAGATTGACGGTATCCAGGCGTCCGCCGAGGCCGACTTCCAGCACCACCGCAYCCAGACCTGCACGCTGAAACAGCCAGAACGCCGCCAGAGTGCCCACTTCGAAGTACGTCAGGGAAATTTCACCGCGCCCTGCGTCGATTGCCGCAAAGGCTTCGCACAACTGCGCATCAGTGGCTTCGACGCCATTGATCTGCACCCGCTCGTTGTAACGCAGCAGGTGTGGAGAATTGTAGACACCGACCTTGAGCCCTTGCGCCCGCAGCAATGACGCCACGAACGCACAGGTAGATCCTTTGCCGTTGGTGCCGGTGACCGTGATCACCCGAGGCGCCGGCTTGCCCAATCCCATCCGGGACGCTACCTCTTGCGAGCGCGCAAGCCCCATGTCGATGGCTGACGGATGCAGCTGCTCAAGGTAGGCGAGCCAGTCGCCAAGGGTACGTTCGGTCATAGGTTTGCAGGCACCGGCGGAACCACGACGGCCTCGACTGGCGCAGCCACGAACTCAGGCGTCGGCAGGCCCATCAGTTGTGCCAGCAGGTTACCCAGACGCGGGCGCAGTTCCTGACGCGCAATGATCATGTCGATTGCACCGTGTTCCAGCAGGAATTCGCTGCGCTGGAAGCCTTCCGGCAGTTTTTCACGCACGGTCTGCTCGATAACGCGCGGACCGGCGAAGCCGATCAGGGCTTTCGGCTCGCCGACGATCACGTCGCCGAGCATCGCCAGACTGGCGGAAACACCGCCGTAGACCGGGTCGGTCAGCACGGAGATGAACGGAATGCCTTCTTCGCGCAGACGCGCCAGTACCGCGGAGGTCTTGGCCATTTGCATCAGCGAGATCAGCGCTTCCTGCATCCGCGCACCGCCGGAAGCGGCGAAGCAGATCATCGGGCAACGGTTTTCCAGCGCGTAGTTGGCCGCACGCACGAAGCGCTCGCCGACGATCGCACCCATCGAACCGCCCATGAAGGAGAACTCGAACGCCGATACCACCACCGGCATGCCCAGCAGGGTACCGCTCATGGAGATCAGTGCGTCTTTTTCACCGGTCTGCTTCTGCGCAGCGGTCAGGCGATCCTTGTACTTCTTGCCGTCGCGGAATTTCAGACGGTCAACCGGCTCCAGGTCAGCGCCCAGTTCGGCACGGCCTTCGGCATCCAGGAAAATGTCGATCCGTGCACGTGCGCCGATGCGCATGTGGTGGTTGCACTTGGGGCAAACATCCAGGGTCTTTTCCAGCTCTGGACGATACAACACCGCCTCGCAGGACGGGCACTTGTGCCACAGGCCTTCAGGCACCGAGCTTTTCTTCACCTCGGAACGCATGATCGAAGGGATCAGTTTGTCTACTAACCAGTTGCTCATGCTTTCTTTCTCCAGTACCGGCGGCTCGAACGCTCTGGTTCGCAGCCCCGCGTATGCCCTTGAGCTAAATTCATGTGTGCGGCGATGATCGGTGGATAGCCGGGCCAGCAAGACTGACCTTCGTACAACCCAACAACCCTCAGCCATGCCTGCCTTATGCAGTACACCTGTTTCGTAACAGTGCAATGGACGGCGGCAGACTGCCAGCCGTCACATCGACTACACGCTAGTGCGCACTGCCTGTATAAACGCGCGAATCTTCGCGTGATCCTTGATGCCCTTGCTCTGCTCTACCCCACCGCTGACATCCACCGCGTACGGGTGAACCCGGGCAATGGCCTCGGCGACATTGGCCGCCGACAGCCCGCCTGCCAGGATGATCGGCTTGCTCAAACCTTGCGGTATCAGTGACCAGTCAAAGGCCTCGCCAGTTCCACCGGGAACACCTTCGACATAGGTATCGAGCAAAATGCCGCTGGCTTTAGCGTAAAGATTGCAACTGGCAGCGATGTCGTCGCCCGCCTTGACCCGCAATGCCTTGATGTACGGCCGATGGTAACCCTCGCAATCGGCCGGGGTTTCGTCGCCGTGGAACTGCAACAGGTCCAGCGGCACCGCGTCGAGAATCTCACCGAGTTCGCAGCGGCTGGCGTTGACGAACAAGCCCACCGTGGTCACGAATGGCGGCAACGCGGCGATGATCGCGCGGGCCTGCTGCACCGTTACCGCCCGCGGGCTTTTGGCATAAAACACCAGACCGATTGCGTCCGCCCCGGCATCAACCGCCGCCAACGCATCTTCAATGCGGGTAATCCCACAAATTTTGCTGCGAACGGCTGACATGTCGTTTGAACCTCAGGGCAAATCCGGGAAAGTCCCGGATGGTAGCAAATGCATTCGAGGGCGTCAGCCGTCAAGTTCCGAGAAGCCGGTCAGGAAGTGCGGGCCAATGTAGCGCTCGGGCAATTCGAACTCGTCGCGGTACTCGACCTGCACCAGATACAGCCCGAATGGATGGGCCGTGACACCACCGGTACGGCGAACCCGGCTTTCCAGCACTTCCTTGGCCCACTCCACGGGACGCTCACCGGCACCGATGGTCATCAGCACGCCGGCGATATTGCGCACCATGTGATGCAGGAACGCACTGGCGCGGATATCCAGCACGATCATCTTGCCGTGCCGGGTGACGCGCAGGTGATGGATTTCCTTGATCGGCGACTTGGCCTGACACTGTCCGGCGCGAAAAGCGCTGAAGTCGTGGGTACCGATCAGATGCTGCGCCGCGTCGGCCATGCGCTGGACATCCAGCGGCCGGTGATTCCAGGTGACCTCTTCGTTGAGGTGCGCCGGGCGGATCTGATCGTTGTAGATCACATACCGATAACGCCGGGCAATCGCCTTGAAACGCGCATGAAAGTGCGCCGGCATGACCTTGGCCCAACTGACACTGATGTCGTGGGGCAAGTTGATGTTGGCGCCCATGACCCAGGCCTTCAACGAGCGGTCGACTTGCGTATCGAAATGCACCACTTGGCCACAGGCATGCACGCCGGCGTCGGTGCGACCTGCGCAGTGC